>JANXLS010000075.1 GCA_025355035.1 Planctomycetota bacterium
GTCCCCGAATTGTGTCAGCAGTCAAACGACCGACGCTGAGCACAGAATGGAGCCAATCAGTTTTATCGGATCGCCAGTCGACGCGTTCAAACGGCTCCTCACAATTATCGAGGCCTATCCGCGCACACAGATTGTGACATCCGACGAACACTACCTTCACGCAGAGTTCACCACGCTTTTGTTTCGCTACGTCGACGACGGCGAATTTCTCCTCGATGCCGATGCCCATGTGATTCATTTCCGTTCCGCCTCGCGCACAGGACATTCGGATCTCGGATTGAATCGCAAACGCATCGACGAAATTCGTTTACTGTTTAACGGCCGCTAAAAAAGGAACCCTCCATGGCGATTCCTCGAACCGGACTTGTTTTGGATCAGCGTTATGAACGGCACGAGACGGGCTCGCATCATCCAGAACGCCCCGAACGCAACGCAGCTATTGTCGCCGCGTTGACGAAAGCGGGTCTGACAGATGCGTCGTCGATCAAGTGCATCACGCCCCGCCCGGCTGCACACGACGACGCTGAATTGTGCCACAGTGCCGAATACGTTGCTCTCGCCGAACGCGAAATTACTGCGGGCGCGAAAACGCTCTCCACCGGAGACACGCAGGTTTGCGCCGCGACATTGGAGACCGCGTACCTCGCGCTAGGCGGCGTTCTGCAAACCGTCGACGCACTGTTTCGCGACGAAATCGACAACGGCTTTTGCGCAATCCGACCGCCTGGGCATCACGCGACGCCCACGCGCGGCATGGGATTCTGCGTCTTCAACAACATCGCCATCGCCGCCCGTCACGCTCAAAAACGTCACGGAGTGAAGCGCGTCTTGATCGTCGATTGGGATGTTCACCACGGCAACGGTACTCAGGACATTTTCTACGAAGACGCCAGCGTCTTTTTCTTCAGCACCCATCAATGGCCGCTCTATCCCGGCACCGGCCGAGCGACCGATCGCGGCAAAGGCGCTGGCCTGGGGACGACATTGAATTGCCCGTTCGCTGCAGGAGCGCGCGAAGAAATTTTGGACGCATTCAAAACAAAGCTGATTCCCGCCGCACGCGACTTCAAACCCGAGTTGGTTCTGATCTCCGCCGGTTTTGACAGCCGGGAAGGCGACCCTTTGGGCGGATTCAAATTGACCGACGACGACTTCGCCGAACTCACTCAGTTGATGCTCGATTTCGCGCGCAGCCAATGCAAGGGACATCTGATCAGTGTCCTCGAAGGAGGCTACAATCTCGACGGTCTTGCGAGCGCAGTCGTTTCGCATGTCAAGACGCTTCAGAAGCCTTTTTAGCGCTGATAAATCGGAAGGTAGCGATACGGAATGCCGAGGATCAGCACGCACATTCCCGTGCCCCATATTGCCGGAGCGCGATCCGGATCGAACATGCCTCGTTCGGGGCCGCTGGTCTTTTGGTTCTTCATCACTTTCTTCGCGATTTCCGGATACCACTTCGTCCAATAATCCCGGAACTTTTCGTTCGCTCCTACTTGATACATGGCCTGAGCAGCGTAGTAGTGTCCGTAAATAAACCACTCCTTGTCTTCTTCCGATTCGCGCGTTTTCTTCAGGTAGTCCAAGCCATCTTTCAACGCCGCCGGTTTATAGTTTCCGCACAGCATCAAGCTCATTACACCTGCCGCCGTCGTCGACCACTTCTTGCCCTGTCCAGGCTGATAGGCGAAGCCGGAGAATCCATTCTGATCTTTCTCCGAGCGGCACGATTCGACGTAATGAATCGCCTTTTCAATCGTTTCTTTCGGAACCGGAATACCCGCATCACGCGCGCCCCGTAATGCCAACAGTAGCATCACTGTCGCTGAAAGATCATCGTCCTGAACCTTCGGTAGATAGCGCCATCCGCCTTTGTCGTTCTGCGTCCGAACGATCAATTCGATCGCGTTCTTTAGTTTATCGTGAATGCGCTTGTCGCGCGTCTGGCCCCACGCTTCAGCCAGACAAATCGTGGCCAATCCGTGGTGATACATGACGTGCTGATCTTGCCCTTTAAACACGAGGCCCGAAGGCTGCGCGCAGTTGAGTAGATAATCGATACACTTGGCGGTGTTCTTGCCGTACGGTCCTTCGCCTGGAAGATTGCCCTGGCACATGAATGCCAGGGCACCCGACGCGACAATGCCCGTTGTCTGCCCCTGGTCGCCCGAAAACGAACCGTCCGCGCGTTGCCGGGACGCGAGGTATTGCAGCGCCATCTGCACCGACGCTTTGCCTTCGCGTGAGATTTCGACTTCACCCACATTGCTTTCCGCAAAGAGAGGCTGTGCGCAGATTGCAGCCAAAAGTAGAGCAACAAAAATTCGCATGGTTGTCCAATGATACTGAAGCGGGTTTTGTGTTGAATGAGAAACGGACCTACAGGCTACTGAAGGCCTGTAGGTCCGGGATGCAGTTAGTTGTCGGACTTCGCGGACGCCATGTTCTGATAGTACAGCTTGACTTGGCGCGCGTATTTCGCAGGCACCTTGGAATTCACGCCTTGTTCGACCGCTTCGCGTTCCTTCGGCGGCAGCATGACATTCCAAGCGGAGTGATCGACCGTGTTCGTCTTGCCGTACGTATACTTTCCTTCGCCCGCTTTATGGTCTTTCGATTCGCCCTTCGGCGGCGGCGGCGTGTTGTTCGGCTTATCATCAGGCTTTGCTTCCGCTAATGCCTGACCCACCGCAGCTTGCGCTTGCTTCAACGCGGCCTGAGCCTGTTGCTGCGCTTGCGCCGCTTCCGCCTGCTGTCCAGCCTGCAATGCTTGCGCCGCAGCCTTCATGGCTTTCGCCGCTTCACCCAACGCCTGTTGAGCCGGTTCAGGCGTGCCGCCCGATTCCGCCAACGCTTGCGCTTCAGCCGCCAGGTCGCCCTGGGGCTTCGCGGCCTCCTGTGTCTGGCCTTGAGCGTTCTGGTCCTGCAAGCCCTGTTCGGCTTTTTGCAACTCGCCAATCGCCGCTTGTACAGCCTGGTCTGCAGCCGCCGGATCCGTCTTCGCCAATTCAGCCAGCGCCTGCGCTTCGGCCTTGTTCAATTGGTCCAGCGCCTTTGCTTCTTCCTTCGCAGCTTCACCCGGTTTTTGGTCGGCCAAATCTTTCGCCGCTTCCTTCATCGCTTTCGCGGCTTCAGCGACCGGATTTTGCGCGTCCGGAGTGCCCGCCGGTTGTTCTGCGGCAACGTCCTTCGCTCGGTCGGCCAGCGCATCTTCTTTCTTCGCCAGCGCGCTCGCATCTTTGTTGTCAGCCTTGTCAGTCTTATCTTTGATGTCCTTCTGATCCTGCTTCAATTCCTGAATCTTGGCGAGATTGTCCTTTGCCTGCTCGGCATTGTCCGTCTTGTTTTGATCTTGCGCGAGATCCGCTTCTGCCTTCTTGATCGCTGCGTCCAACGCCTTCAAAACCTCTTCTTGATTCGTGACGGCTTCTTTCGGCTTGTTTTCACCAATCTGATTCGCGGCCTGATCGGAGTTCTTTTCAGCCTTTTCGAGCGGCGCGTTTTCCTTCTTCAGTTCGTCAAGCGCCTTGCTGACTTCTCCCTGTTCCTTCGCAGCCTGTGCCACCGCCTTGTCGTTCTTTGGGTCGAGGTTCTGCGTATCTTTCTTCGCTTCTTCCTGTTTCTCCTTCGCTTTCTTCAAGTCGTCCAGATTCTTTTCGAGCTTGTCGGCCTTGTCCGTGTTCTGGGCCAACTGCTTGTCGGCTTCCTTCAACGCGGCAAGAACATCGTTTTCTTTCTGTTCTGCGGCGCGAAGTTTGTTTTCGGCGATGTCGTTCTGTGCTTCGTTCGATTTCTCTTTGGCTGCGGCCTTTTCGATCTTCTCTTCAGCCTTCTTGATGTTCTCTGCGGCAGCCGGGTTTTCCTTCTTGGAATTTTCAGCCTGAGTCTTCAATTCGGCCAGCGCCTTATCCAATTCTTCGGTGGCGTCTTTCTGTTTTTCTTTTGTTTCCGCCAGCGCCTTTTTTTCTTCTTCCTTCAACTGATTCTTCGGCTTGCCGTCCAGTTCCTTTTGTACGCGCGTTTCGCGGGTTTTCGCGATGGCTTCTTCCTGTTTCTTGATCGCCGCTTCAAGTACTTTATGCGTCGCCTGAGGTGCCAGCTTGCCCTGTGCTTTTCGCAACAGTTCGCGCAGTTCGTTGATGACCTTGTCCTGGCTATCCATCGCATGGACGAGGCCCTGTTTCGGCGCATCGCTGCGTCGAGCCGCTACCAGCGCGTCGACCACGTCGCCTACCATTTTCGTCGAGACGGTGTCAAGCTTCTCGGTCGATTTCTTGACGTGATCTTTTTCGCCCAATTGGACGCCAATGTTCTGCTGTAAGTCTTCGAGCAGATCGCGCATCGAATCCGATGTGCGATGAATCTGATCGCCCAATCGCACCTGCGAGCCTTCCAACGGCTTCACGGCGCGGAGTGGACTATCTTTCGAATGTTCTTCGGCACCGGCGATTCCGAACGTCAACACTGCACCCAGACAGCCAGCCGCCACAGCGCTACGAACGATGCTCGAAACAAATGTAGACATGCGAAATTCTCCAGTGCGCCAATGAAAGAAGCCGGAGCAGGACACGACAAAGTGAATACTTTCCAAGTCTACACCGCAGCTTCCAGCACAATTCGGTGGAATTTCGTAATTTCCTGAAAAAAGGCCCGGCTGCCACCGCGGTCAGTCCCTTAATTTTCCGTTCCCAAAGTTGCACATGTGTGCACTCATCCCATTATCGCCGCCACGAAGGACTTTCTTTTTTTTAGTCGCATTCTCGTTACATCAAAATCACATCGTGCGTTTTAATTTTTAACCAGTTTGTATTCAATATCTTACACTGTTTTCGGAAACTTTATAAAAATCCCCGATCGTTTCCTCTTAACAATGTTATCAAAGAGAGTCATCGAGCCTTTGGGGGCGCAAAGCCACACTTCCTTCGCCCTTTTCAAAATAAAGCGCCCGTTTGTTCGCGATTTAACTCCGCGCTCCAACTCCCCTACCCTTCCGTAAAATCAATCCCCTTTCCCGGTCGTTCAATTCCCAATTTCGCGACGCGGTAGCGAATCGACCGAAACGTCATCGTCAGGATTTTCGCCGCTTCCGTCAGATTCCAATTGCTCCGTTCGAGCGCCTGGATAATCAGCGTCTTTTCCTGGTCCAGTAAATACTTTTCAAGATCCATTCCTTCCGGCGGCAGCGTGACGTGCATATGCGTCGCCGGAACACTGATGGGCGTCGCAATCGGTGCGTACCCTTGATGGTACACGTTCGGATCCAGTCCCTGCGGAGGATACGGCTGGTTTTGCAGTGGCGGGTAATGTCCGCTCTGTTGATGATGGTACGGTTGCCCCTGTATTGGCGGGTAACCGCCCGACGGATGTTGCATCGCCGGCGAATGCTGCGGGTATTGCTCGAATTGCGTCGGTAGCGTCATATTCGGATCGCGTCCCGCCGCCAGACTCGCATTGTAACTGCGCGCAAACGACTCCTGCATCACCGGTTGTTGCGGCCGTTGCGGCTGCTGCCGATACTGCGGCGGTTGTTGATACATATCGGGCCCCGATTGCAGCGGCCGATACGATCCCGACTGCGGAATGCTCGGAACTGAAATTTCTCCGGCCGATATGCGATCACCTCGTGCCAATGCAACTGCGCGTTCAATCGTGTTCTGCAATTCTCGAACATTTCCCGGCCACGAATGCGCCAGTAGCTTTTCAATTGCGCTGTCATCTATCGCTTTGATGATTTTGTTCGCCTTCTTCGCGCTCGACGCCAAAAAGTGGCCAGCCAGCAACGGAATGTCGTCCTTACGTTCGCGCAACGGCGGCAATTGGATCGGAATGACGTTCAATCGGTAGTACAAATCCTCGCGGAATTGACCGTCCGCAACCATGTTGCTGAGAATCTTGTTCGTCGCGGTGATGAACCGGACATCCACCTTTATGTCCTTGCTCCCGCCGACCGGTTTAAACGTTCGCGTTTCCAATACCCGCAGCAATTTCACCTGCGTCGTCAGCGACATTTCACCCACTTCATCCAGAAACAACGTCCCGCGATCAGCGCGTTCGAACACGCCTTCGTGATTGTTGATCGCGTTCGTAAACGCGCCCTTCACATGTCCGAACAACTCCGATTCCAGCAGTGTCTCCGTGAACGCACCGCAGTTCACCGGGATAAACGGCTGATCCGCCCGCAGCGAATTGTAGTGAATCGAACGCGCAACCAACTCCTTCCCCGTCCCACTTTCGCCCGTGATCAAGATCGTCGAATCCGTCGGCGCCGCCATTTCAATCAAGCTCGACACCTGCGAGATCAGCGAGTTTGTTCCAATGATATCAAGGAACGGCACCAGCGACCGCGGATTCTTCTTACGCAGTTCAATCCGTTCAAGCGCACGCGAGACGGTCAATCGGATTTCATCGGTATCGAACGGCTTGTTGATGTGCGTATAAGCTCCCAAACGCATCGCTTCGACCGCTGTCTCCAACGTGCCATATGCCGTCAAAACAATGCTCGGAAGTTCAGGATTCTGTTCTTTCAAATGCCG
>JANXLS010000077.1 GCA_025355035.1 Planctomycetota bacterium
GTCACTTTCTTTGCGAGTGCTTTCTTCATTTGGCTTGAAACGACATTATGACTTCAAAATTTCCGCGCGAAAGCGTCGAATGTGCTCAGGCGTCGTTCCACAGCACCCGCCGATGATGGCCACTCCGGCATTTTTCAATTCGGCGATCCATTGCGCCATCGAATCCGGCGTTTCGTTGTACACAGCAGTTCCATCGACCAACTCCGGCATTCCGGCGTTCGATTTGATCATCAACGGTTTCTTCGTCAGCGCACGCATGCTGCGCGCAATGGCCGTCATCTCCGCGATCCCGTTTCCGCAGTTGCTGCCGATCACATCCGCGCCCGCGTGATCCATTGCTTTGACGGCTTCCGGAATCGTCGATCCCAGCATCGTTCGAAAACCCTTGGGCGATGAATCGAATGTCACATTCGCGAAACAGAAAAATCCGGCATCCTTCGCCGCTTCAATTGCAAGCGCTGCTTCTTCAATCACGTACATCGTCTCGATGCAGACGGCGTCGGCGCCCGCCTCTTTTATTACCGTCATCTGCTCGCGAAAAGCAACGCGCATTTCGTTGGCGCTCAACATTCCTTCCGGTTGAACGAATTCGCCCGTCGGCCCAACGCTGGCCGCAACCACCGCATCAAACGGCTCCGCCGCCTCGCGCGAAAGCCGCACACCGGCCAGATTGAATTCACGCAACCGATCCGCGTATCCGTGGCGCGTCAATCGGTACCGATTGGCCCCGAACGTATTCGTCAGACAGAAATCCGCTCCAGCTTCAAGGTATTCCCGCGCCACCCGCCGCACATCGTCAGGGTGCGAGGCGTTCCATTCTTCTGGGCAATCGCCAAATGCCAATCCTGCGCGCTGAAGCTGGGTGCCCCATGCTCCATCGCCGAGAAGCATTTCGCCCGCATTCAGGCGCGCGATCAATTTTTGCAATCGGTCGGGCATGGGATCCATCCAAGGGTTCGTTTCGATCCTTCACAGACGATCTGTTATCTGCAATCCTTCAACATCAGTTGCATAAAAACGACGTCCAGCCATCGGTCAAATTTATAGCCTACTTCGCGCAGATGCGCCGCATGCACGAAACCGAATTTTTCGTGCAGCTTTACGCTCGCTGTTTGGTCCGCGGAAATCAAGGCAATGATCGTGCGATGTCCAATTGATTTCGCCCGGTCGATGGAGTCGGCGAGCAGCGCTTTGCCAATGCCGCATCCCAATACATCTTGGCGCACGTAGACTGAATTCTCGACGGTATTGGAATACGCTGAGCGCGGATGAAATTTTGAAAGCGACGACCACCCGAGAATTTCGCCCGAACGTTCGGCCACCGCGACAGGGTGCTTTGAGTCATGCGCGTCGAACCATGCGTGACGCTCTGCGTCGGTCGTAGGTTCCGTCTGATACGTACACGTCGAATTCAAAACGTAATGGTTGTAGATCACATTGATCGCGGCCAAGTCGTCTCGTAGTGCGAGGCGAATGTTGATGTTTTCCATACACCATGACGCTACACTGGATGGCCCGAAGGAAAAGCGCTAAATTGATTTTTAAGAATTGAAGGATTGCTCATCCATGATTCGTTCGGCGACACGTTGGGTTGCGTTGCTGCTTGCCCTGGTCTTCGTTTCCGCTTGCGGAAGTGAATTGCGCGGACTGAACCTGCGCGAGCGCGCTGAACTCGAGCGCATGTTCGAGGATGCACGCCAACTCGACGCCAAAGGGCGCTTCCATGAGGCGCTCGTTCGTTACGAGACGATTCTCGCAACGCATCCCGAATTTGTATCGACGCGCCTGAATGCCGCAATGGCTGCTTATGATTCCGGCCAATATCAAAAATCCGCCGATCATTTCGAAGTGCTTCACAAAGCCGGTCCGAAAGATTGGTTCGTGATTCGAAAGCTCATTCAATGCTACGAACGCATCGGCCGCGATGAACAAGTCCGTATTTACCGTGCGAAATTGGATGCGCTTCGCCAGCAAAAAGAGAGCGTGATTCTGAAAGGCTATGAAGGGCTTACACGCGACTACATTCCGATGGGGTCGATGCATTTGATCGGATATGAATTCTTTGAACCGAAAAAGCACGGCCGCCTCTGGCTCTTTAAATTGGAAGACAAGAACCGCGAGACTGTCAGCACGTTTCTGCTCGAAGCCTCGGCGTTTCACGATGCAAATGGCCGACGGTTGTTCTGCCTCTCGGAAGCGAATAAGGGCTGGATGAACATCTGGAACGTCAGCACCGATGGTCGCGATTACAAATGGGTGCGCGACGTTGTCATCGAATGCTTGCAGGGCAAACGCGAGCCGTTGATCACCAAACCGATCCCATCGGATTACGTCGCCATCGCCATCCCGGAAGTGGCAGGTCCACCCGGCGAAGATATTCTTCCGCCCGTCGGAACACCTCCCATTTCTACACAACCCGGCGACCCGACGCAACCGGCCGCATCCGAGCAATCCGTGACGCCCCCACCGGTCCGCGCGCGTCGCTGAATCAACTTTTCGCGAAAGAGGCTGACGATTCCGTCGGTGAGCGGTTATCAATTCATCGATCGATATTCCCGAGGCTACACGACAGATGGTTTACATGGCATCTAATGACCTGCGCCGTTGCCCTCTCCTGGTGGGGAGAGGACTGACGCATGCCCCAGTTCGAAAAGGGATGTGCGGGGTCAGGGGAGGGTATCCGTATAGCAATGCGCACGTCAATAATATGCAAATGCGCTGCGCCCTGCTCATTGTTGCGATGTGTTTGTTCATGACGCGATCCTCTGCCGTCGAATTCACTGAAGAACCGAAATCCGATGCCGCAGCCTGGGTCAAACAGGGTCGACAAATGTTCTTTCAAAAGCAGTACAAGGAAGCGCTCGACCTTTTCGAAAAAGCGCTCGACCAGAAACCGACAAACAAAGACATTCGTATTCTTGCTGCTACAGCCGCTTATTGGGCGCGCAGACCCGAACGCGCGATCGATCTGTGGAACCGTCTCTACGACACCGTTGAACGCGGGCGCGACGAAGAGTGGATGATCGAACAAAACCGTGTCATGACTCTGGCCGCGCTCGGAAAAACAGAAGCCGCAGAGTTGGCAGTGGAGCGTTTATACGAACTTCGAGCGAGCACGAAATGCCCGGCGGCCCATGCTGCAAAAGGATTCGTTCGCGAAAATTTGTTTGGCAAAAACATGCGCGCAGGATGCTGGGAAGCCTTCGACGAACGCGGCGATGCCGCTGCCATCTGGACCGTACTCGTCACACGACCCGAAGGCGCGCCGTCGTCAAAAACCCACGAGAAACAAGATCCGCCCGACGACAAGCTCATCGCCATGCTCGCTGTTGAAATCGCAGCGTTGCCCGGTGGGGGAACCGGGTTTGTGTTCTCGGAGGAGACCGATGACGCCAGTCGTATCTATAAAAGGTGGACGCAGCGCCCGCAGTACGCCGAAGTCCGGGCGCTGATTCTCGGCGTCCTCAACGGATCCGCGCAGCCCATCGATGAAAAAATCCACAAGCCAGCGCCCGCTCCGCTCGTACTCGCAAACGAAGACGACAACGCTGTTCCTCAGGAAATCCGCGACATGAGGCTCGTCCCGCAAGCCGAAACGATCGTCTGGACCGCATGGAAATTACGCAAAGTTCAATCCGACATCACCCGCCTCGCTCGCATCACGCCTGGCGACTCCGCTGCACTCGACGAATATTTTCGAGACTTCAACGCGAAGTATCCGGGCGCCGCAGTGACGGCCGGTGAATTGTCGGGGTTCGTAGCAAAAGCGAAAGCCGAGCATGTTCAGGCGGCCTGTGCCAAAATCGCTAAACTCCTGAATCGCAGCGCCTATCTTGAATTCGCGATGTTGACGGCGCTCAATACGCGCGACCGCGACATCCCTCCTGAAATCATGGCGGCGTTTTCGACCAGCAACGACTTTCTCGTTCGCCAGACGACCGCATTGATTCTCGCTCGCCACGGGCAGAAGCACGGCATCGAGATCCTCTTCGACGAACTGCAATCCGCCGACGCGCGCGGCTGTGAGCTCATTTCCGGAGCGCTCGAAGAACTCATCGGCCACATTCTTGACTCCCCTCCCAATTCCCGCTCGCAGAATATTGAAACGAAGTTAAAGGATTGGAAATCCGCTGCGGCGATCTGGCGCACAGCGACGATTGACCGCCTTGAATTCAATCCCACCCCAAAGCCCGGCGAGCCCAGCTGGACGACCAAATAAGAACCATTCATTGAATGGAAATTTCAAAAATTTAAAGTAATCGTTTTAAACACCATCCTCACGATAACTATGGAAGTAGACGATGTAATGATGCGTCGTCACGGTTCGTAGTCACAAACGTGTTTTGCGATGGCGATTTATCCAAATAGTGTTTCAACTTGAATGACACTCCAGAGGCATTCGATGTTAACGCGATGGCGACGAAACGATGACGTGATTTGGGAGCAGCTTGGTAGCGAAGCACTTCTGATCGTACCAGCAACGGGCGCGCGTTGGGCCTTAAATGGCGCGGCTGTGTGTGTCTGGCGGTTGTGTGACGGCGCTACAAGTTTGAGCGCAATCGCGCGGAAGTTCGCAAATGCGAGCGGTCGGAATCTTCAACGCTCGTATCTCGAAATTGAAACGTTTTGCGCGACATTCGCGAAGTTGGGCCTGTTGACGCCGTGCCAAAATAACTGCGTGACATCCGGGGCGTTGAACGTAATGACCTTCCGCAACGGATTGGATGCGCCCCTGCGCTATCGCCAAATAGGGGCTGGAGCCTCCGGCCAACGCCGACGACCCTCACCACGCGGTAACAGCGGACCGGGTTGATCGACGGTTCGAGCGGAATTTCCGATTTTAATCCTTTGGAACTTCGACGGCCTCTTCTTTCGATAAGTCGCGGATGCGAATTTTTCGTACTGCGGCAACTGTCGCGTAACAACTCACGCCGAACGGTTTCAGGATTTCGACGGCGTGATGAACCGTCAGTTTTTTCCCCGTCGTGTCGAGTTTGAATGCGCGCTTGTTGTCGATCCATGATTGAATGAATTTCTCGCTTACGCGAAGACGGATTTTGTACCAACGTTTGTCGTCGAACCCAGCCGAGGTCGTCGTCTCGTTGTTGTCGGCGTACAAGCCATCGATCGCTGAAAGCCCAACGGTTCCGCCGCCCCATCCGCCCACAACGAAGCTGCAGTACGCTTCGCCAATCGGAAACACGATGCCGCAGAAAAAGTCGCTGCCGTCGATGCGTTTGGCTTCCAGTGCGATCTCGTAATTCTTCTTCGGAAGCGCGGCGCCAATCCATTGAATTCCAGTGAGCTCCGAACCCTGCTGCATCACAATGGCGCCGTCGGTGGATTCAACTGCGCCTTCGCCACCGAATTTCGCGACCGACCAGTCTTTCAGCGATTTCCCGTCGCAGAGCGTTTTCCATTCAGTCGGCGCAACCGGATCAGCGATCGGCGTTTTGGAAGGCTCTTCTGCAAGAAGAAAAATAGGCATTAACAGCGCCCACATCATCGCTAATCTTATAGTGCTCATCCGTGTCGATGCCGTCTCCATTTGAGTGCTCCTGAACCTTCGTCAAAACTGATTTCGCACACGAACTACTTCACGCGATTCCGGACAATTAGCACATTTTCATCCGCGTAGATAAAAGCGAGGTCGGGCGGAATCAAGCTCTTCACGATCTCGGTATCCACCGATTTGGAGCTCAGTTCGACACCCTTGCCCAACATGCGCGGCACGAATTTCTTCTCGATGATCATTGCCGCACCTTCGCCGTTTCCTATTAAATCATGCATCCGCTCGAGCCCTGACTTCCCGGCGGATAGCGGGACCCAATGCAGGGCCTGGACCGGTC
>JANXLS010000093.1 GCA_025355035.1 Planctomycetota bacterium
ATCCAATCGAGGCAATCGCAAGAACACACACACGAGCACAAACAACAGCGTCCCGCCCGCGCCCATTCCCATCGCGATCCAAGCGTATCGTTTGCGGTTCGCTTTGGAGAACATGCCATCTGGTGATATATAAATTTTACACCGTCCGCCCCACCGCTTCCGCCACGGCGCGGCTTTCTTTGATCAGTTTGGCAAAGTCTTTGACGCTGATCGTCTGGGCTCCGTCCGTCAGGGCTTTTTCGGGGTCAGGGTGGACTTCGATCAAAATGCCGTCGGCACCGCAGGCGATCGAGGCTTTGGTCATCGGTGGGACAAATTTTCGGACGCCGGTGCCGTGGCTGGGGTCGGCCAACACGGGTAGATGGCTCTTCTCTTTCAGCGCCGGGACCATCGCCAGCGCGAACGTGTTGCGGACGTAGGTCTCGAACGTGCGGATGCCGCGCTCGCACAGCATCACGCGTGGATTGCCGCCGGCGAGAATGTATTCGGCGGCCAGAAGATATTCTTCCAGCGTCGCGGACATGCCGCGCTTGAGCAGCACCGGCGTTCGAATCGCTCCACACGCGCGGAGCAATAAAAAGTTCTGCATGTTGCGCGTACCGACTTGCAGAACATCCGTGTACTTCGCCACGAGCGGCACATCGGCGGGCGTCAGAACTTCGGTGACGATCGGCAGGCCCGTCGCGTCGCGCGCTTCGGCGAGGTATTCCAAGCCTTCTTCGGCGAGGCCCTGGAATTGATACGGACTTGTGCGCGGCTTGAACGCCCCGGCGCGCAGAGCTGTCGCTCCGGCTTCTTTGACGGCTTGAGCGACTTCGAGCACCTGCGACCGCCCTTCGACGGCGCACGGACCGGCGATGAACGGAATCGTCTTGCCGCCGAATTCCACCCGGTTGGATGTGCCGCCGCACGGGCTGTCTGATCCTCCGATGTGAAACACAGACGGCGTCGGCTGCATTTCGCGGCTGGCAAGTTTATACGGCGCAAGAATCGGCAGCACGTTTTCAACTCCGGGGATGATGCTGAGTTCTTCAGCGCTCGTCTTCCGTTCGTCGCCGATTGCGGCGATGACGGTGCGCTCAACGCCGCAAAGCGTGTGCGGAACCATGCCAATCGCTTTCAGCTTCTCTTCTGCGTAAGCGACTTCTTCGCGGGTGCAGCCCTGCCGGAAAACGAGAATCATTGGCGCTCCTTTTTTTCCCTCGCAAAGGCGCTAAGACACAAAGAACTGCAAGATTGAACGGACAAAATGAATGTGTTTGAAAGAGCGAAGTAATGTTCTTGATTTCCCTTTCATCCACTTCAATTCCCGCTGTTTTTTGCGTCTTTGCGAGAGGCATGAATTAAGTTACTTACTCTCTGCTTCCTTGATCAGTTTGACCAATCGGTCTTTTGCAAGTGTTCGCGACCAGACGCTGAAGTCTTCGCCGACGCTTAGTTCCGAACCGGACTCGATCTTGCGGTCGTTGTGATAGGCGTCGACGAGTTCGCGGATCACGTTGCCGATTTTTTCGGGTTTCAATCCGGTCGCAGTCATCCTGCCAAC
>JANXLS010000120.1 GCA_025355035.1 Planctomycetota bacterium
ACCGTCTTTAGTAAACGCAGGTTTTAACGCCGCGAGTTTTTCAGCGGACGTTTCCTTTCGCGGACCTTCGTCCAGTGAGACGCGCAACGCCGGGCCCTTTTTTTGTGGGACATCAACCGCGACGATTTCGGCGTCGAATTGAGCAAACGATTGAGCCGTGACGGCGCGTCGATGACTCTCGGCAGCAAAACAGTCCATCGCTTCACGTGTGACGCCGAATCGCGCGGCGATGTATTCTGCGGCATTTCCCATTGCCCATTTTTGAATGCAGCATTCCAGACCGTCCGAGACCAGGCTGTCTTCAAGTTTCACCGATCCGAATGGAAGGCCCGCGCGGCCGCGTAATAAATGAGGAGCGTTGGACATGCTCTCGGCTCCGCCCGCCAAAACAACGCGCGCGTCGCCCGCCTTGATCGCCTGTGCCGCCAACATCACTGCTTTCAAACCCGATCCGCACACCTTGTTGATCGTGAAACACGCGAGGGTTTCAGAGAGCCCCGCTTTTAATGCCGCGTGTCGTGCCGGTGCCATGCCGACGCCGGCACTGACGACGTTGCCGAGAATCGCTTCATCAACGTCCTGGGGCGAAATCCCCGAGCGACTGATTGCCTCACGAAACGCGGCGGCGGCAAGGTCCACAGCGCTCAAATTGGAAAATGCCCCCATGTATTTTCCGATTGGTGTTCGAGCGGCTGAAACGATGACCGCTTCTTCCATTGCAGGCATGTCCGTTTTCTCCTATACCTATATCCAAATACACAGTCGCGCATTGAACGGTAGAGTGTTTGAAAAGTCGACAATGACGCAGGCTGAATTATTCCAAAGAGATGTAGTCATTCACGTCGATCTGCGGTCATAAATACTGAAACATATTTTGGACTATACAGCGACCGGAGCGGAGAAGAAAGCGCGATGACACCAGGGCTGGCCTTGCTGCACAAATATTTACTTGAAGGCCGGGTGCTGCCTGCGCCCATGTTCAGAGGCCAACCGCTCGACGATGTCTTGAACGCGCGTTGTCTGGACAGTTTCGACGCGGAATGCCAACGCATTTTCCGCGAATTGGAAGTGCACACCCGCAGCATCGAAATTCCTGACGACGAATTGATCGCCGTCAACGATGTCCGCGAGGCTGCTTACCGGACGGCTCTTTCGTACACGCAGTCGCCCGAAATGGCCACAGCGATCTGCGATGATTTTGAACTTCTCGGTGCATCGCTTGCTGCAAGTTACAACGATCCGTGGTTGAATGGGCTGT
>JANXLS010000183.1 GCA_025355035.1 Planctomycetota bacterium
AAAAAAGAATCCGAAGTGAAGCGCGCGCACTCCGAAGTGCTCGAAGCCGAATTGATTGTCACCAAATTGAAGACGCCCGAAATCGCGCGCGACCGCCAAGATCGCCAGGAGGATGCCAAACTCGCCGTCGATCACGCACAAACGTCGCTGTCCGTCGCCGAAGCGGAGTTGAAGCAATTGCTCTCCCACCCCACACCGCATGAGTTGGAAGCCGCCGAGGCGCGCTTGAATCTCGCCAAGAGCAGACCCAGCACAGAATCAGCGGCCGCCGCCGCCGAAATGCGCTACGCACTCGCGGACTACGACAAAGTCAAACACGGCCCGACCGCGGAAGAAAAAGAACTCGCCACAGCTCGCGTGGCTCAAGCCAAGTCCAGACTTGATCGCGCCGAAGCCGAAAAACGCCGAGCCGAACGACCGTTGGTGCCCATGGCTTTACCCGCCGCTGAAATCGAATTCGCTGAAAAGACTCTGGTCGAAGCCAAAACGCGCGAGGAGAAAAAACGCCATGAATTGGAACAGGTTCGCCACGATCTGGACAAAGCCGAAGGCGGTATAGCGAACGCCGTTGTCGAGCGCTGCGAACAGAATATTAAGAGTTTCAACACGATGCTCAAAGGCTACGAGCTCCGTGCGCCATTTGATGCCTTGATCGTCAAACGTCTCGTCGAACCCGGCGCGCTTCTGGCGCCTTACGAAGATGTGCTGTGGGTCATTGATTTCAACCGCAAACGCGTTCGAGCGGAATTCGATATCGTGAAACTGCAATCGCTGATCAAGCCGGGCCTGAATGCCACCGTCAAAAGCCGCGCGTTCGGCAAAGGTGAACTCTCCGCTCGCGTGATTGAAATCGGAAAAGTCGGCACACGCAAATTACTCCAGGACGATCCGTCGCAGCCGCGCGGCGGCGAAGTCGTCGAAGTTGTTTTGGAGATCGATCCGCCCAAAGACGAAACCAAGAAGCCATTCTTCACTCTGCTCCGTCCCGGCCTGCGCGTTGAAGCCGACATCGTCCTGGAATCGCGCGCAAACGTGCTGTGCATTCCCAAAAGTTACCTCGGCACCGATCCCGGTGAAAACGGCGTCGATAAAAAATACGTGATGAAGGTCGATCCCAACACCAAGAAACAACGCTATGATTTTGCCAAGAAACAGGAAGTCACCTGCGGCATCCGCGACGAATACTACGTTGAAATTCTCGACGGCTTAAATGCCGACGATCTCGTTGTAAAACCGAAAGCGCAGAATAAATAGTTCAAAGTTCAAAGTTTTGTCTGATTGTCGCGTTTTAAAAAACTATGACTCCTGATGCAGTGATCAAACACGATAAGCGCTCCGTGGCATTTGATGCCGCGCGCCTTGAATCGTCAATCGCGGCTGCCGCTCTCGGAGCCCGAGACCCGTTGCCAGCCGACGCTGCCTCGCGCCTTGCGCGGGAAGTCGTTGAGTCGATCGCAGCAGCGTGTGCGGCCTGCGGAAAAAGTGTTGTTACATCGGCCGAAATTCGCGTCTTCTCAATTCAGGCGCTGCGCGACATGTCCTTCGAAAACGTCACGAATGCGTACCAACTCGTCGCACGCGAAGCGTTCTCGAAGCTTCAACGCGTTCGGGTCATCGATGACGACATGCCGCGTGATTCAGCCGCTGGTTCGACTTGGGATCGACGGCGCTTGGTCGAATCACTCCGTGCGTCCGGCATCGCGAGCGAATTTGCTTATGCTGCAGCGCGCGAAGTCGAACGCCGCGTGATCGCTCTCGGCCAGGAATTCGTTTCGCCTGCACTGATTCACGCATTGGCCTCGCTCGTTCTGCCCACCGACGCGTTTGGTATGCGAGTGTACTCGGCGCGCCGCATCGCGTATTCCGCAGCCGTTCATGTACCGCATTTCGATGCAAAACAAGCGACCGAATATCCGCTCCCGTCAAACGGCCCGGCACTCGAGGCATTCTGGATCCAGGCGATTCATTCCGCAGATGCCGTCCGCTCCGTGCGCGACAATTTAATCTCTCTCGACCCGTGTCCGTCGGCGGCGTCGTCGCTTAATCCGGTCACAACGGAAACGCCGCACGATCCGCTTTCGATAGAGTTTCCCGCGACGTTGCGCCATTGTTTCGCACAAGTGCTTCACG
>JANXLS010000765.1 GCA_025355035.1 Planctomycetota bacterium
GGACAACTCGAGAACGATCGGAACATCCGGAGCGAGGTTTTTCGTTTCACTCAACAAGCACTTTCCAATGTTGCCGCCGACAAGCGTGCGATCGTCCATAACGCGGACCATCTCGCCAAGCAGCGCGGTGGTCGTCGACTTTCCATTCGATCCGGTGATGCCGATCTTGGGGTTTTTAGCAGCGAGTTTGAAGAGCAAATTCATCGCGAATTCGATGCGCGCTCCGGCTCCACGCGCCATCGTGACGAGTGGATTGTCCATCGTCACGCCGGGATTAACGAGTAAAATATCGGCGCTGCGAAAATCGTCTTCGTAATGCTGTCCCAGCACGAAACGAATCGGAAGGTCTTTGAGTGCGTCGATCGATGGCTTCAAATCTTTTTCGAAACGCTTGTCCGTCACGGTCACGATCGCGCCATTTTCGGCAAAGTGCCGTGCGGCGCCTACGCCGCCTCCGAAGAGGCCCAGACCCATCACTGTTACTTTTCTGTTTGCGTAAGCGCCGACTTCCACGTGACACCTCCCCCACGGAGTACCGACCAAAACCTGTATAATCTTCTGTTGTAATTGTCGGCAATGAACTCGGCGGGCTGTAGGTGATAATGTTTTTTGGAGGTCGAATTTGCGCGGAAAATGGAGCATTTAGACGCGATCAGTCAGCGGCGGAAACGCAGCGCGGCAGGGGTGGCATTCGCTGCAATAACCGAAAACTTGAAGATGATGCCGGACGGGATGGAAGCCCATCGCCCGGCACGCGTCTTCCTGAAGTTGTTCGAGCTTCTTTGACATGAATTCAATGACTTTGTTGCACTTCAAGCAGATCATGTGTTCGTGATGCTGATGACCGTAAACATGCTCGAAATACGCGCCATGCGGGCCGTGAAAAACTTCGCGCAGGATGCCGACTTCGCACAGCAGAACCAAGCTGCGGTAGATCGTCGCCTTGGATGCTTTCGCGCCGACTTTACGCATTTCCATGAACAGCCAATCGGCGTCGAAATGTTCGTGAGTGGTCAGAACAGCCCGAAGAATCTCGCGGCGTTCCGTCGTGTACTTCAACGCTCGGCGTTCGAGGTTCCTTTTAAAGATCGTTTCCGGAGCTTCTTTACATCCGGGCGCG
Organism: Planctomycetota bacterium; assembly: GCA_025355035.1. Taxonomy (GTDB): domain Bacteria; phylum Planctomycetota; class SZUA-567; order H5-PLA8; family H5-PLA8; genus JANXLS01. The sequence continues at coordinate 1,121 of JANXLS010000765.1, forward strand.
ATGAAGTTCAGAACGTCGTATTCGACCGACGAACCCACGGAGAGAATCTCGCTCGAATAAAACTCCGCATTCGCTGACGCGTGTGTGCTAACTGGTTCGCTCATAACCGTGGTTGTAGCATTCCGGCTGGAAACGTCAAGACGTAGAGCTGAATTCCGTCCGGGGCGCTGTGATCCCGGAGTTTCGTAGTTTACTTTGTGTTCTGAAGTTTATCGATCGCTTCCATGATCTCGAGCACCTTGACTTTGTCTTCTTCTTCCTTCTTCGCGTGAGCTTCGATTTGCAGTCGGAGTTTTGCCAGTTCAGCTCGCAATTCAGCTTCCTTGTCCTGGCGGGAAATCACCGTGAATTTTACATCCTGGGTGCGCGGGTACTTCGAATCGATTTCACCATCCTTCGTCTTGCGCGTGGCGACTTCGTCGTTCGTATCGCAGTAATCATCACATTCGAGCCAGAAGACAATTTGGTCGCCGACTTTTGCTTTGATCTCAGCCAAATCCCATGTGATGGTTGCGCCGGTCAGATCTCGCCGGATCTTTTTGTTCTCGTCGCGGTCGATTTTGTATTCCTTTTTTTGAGTCGGAATCTTCGCTTCATCTTCGTACTTTCCATCCGAACGAGCAATAGTCTCTGCCGACTCTGACTTGATTTTGTAACACAGCCAAACGACTCGAACGCCGTAGTCGTCGCGAGCGTTGTAGCGAATAATCGGGCGGGCAGTGGGCGTGACGGTGGCGTCGCGCGTAGGCTTGACGAGCTTAATCATGGGAACGAGATCCGGGCGCGAATCGATCGGGTATTCGAGCGCTGGGATGCTGTTGCTGAGGCCATTTTCGTCGACGAGCGTTACGTGAAATGTGCCGCTTTTGTCCATCGGAAAGTCGCTGACGGTCCAAGTCATGTTGGCGGCCTCGGCCGGAGTCTGTGGATCTTTAGGCGGGGCGGGTGGGACCGCTTTCATCGGAAATTTGCGGCCATCCAAACGCTCGATCACTGCGGACTTCAGCGGCTTTGTGGCGGTGAATTGAATCTCTGCGACGGACCCCTGAAGCGCGGACAGCGCTCCGAATTTCTGAATGGCGGGCGGCGGTTCTTCCGTATAAGCGGGCAGTTTGAAACGAACGCCATCGTTGCTTCGCGTCGTGTCTACTTCAGGACGCGCGACGACTTTGATCGTCTTGCGTTTGGTCCGAACGTCGCCAATTTCAACGACCAAATCAACATCGTCCAGCGCTTTGGTCAATTGTGCTTTGTACACTTCGCCGCTCGCTGGGAAAGGCAGTTCGATGGGGATGTTGGTTCCCATTTTTGTGTTCAGGAAGTAGAGCATACCAGCGGGCTTGTCGCCCTCTTTTTTGGGAATACGGGACAACGGGTCGAGAGTGATTTCGACTTTGATATCGTCGCCGCGCGCGACAAATTCAGGCGTGACGATTTCTTTGATGCGCGTGTTCGTCGGATACTGCGATTCTGGGTTATAAAGTCGCTCGGCCAGTGCTTTGAAATACGCAGGGAAACTGAAAATCAAGGCCACTTTGACGACTACGAGAATTGCGGCCGCGATCAAAACGCGTTTCAGAATTGTCGTGTTGACGATCATCGAAAAGTCGAGCGGGTCGGACATGCGAACGGTTTCGTCTTCAAGCGCCGCGATCATCTGGTCGGAACCGGCGTAAGCTCCCGCTTTTTTCGTGCGGACCAATTGGAGCGTCGAAATCAAACGTCCGCGCAAATCCGGATTGCGGGCTTCAACGCGCAACGCCATTTCGTCGTCGTCTTGAATCTTGCGCAATTCGAAAACAATGTACCGAACGAAAATATAGCCGACGATAAGCACTCCAACTGAAACGGCGATCAATCGCGCGGTGTACGGAAGGTCAACCAGCCAGTCCAGCAGAAAGTACGCGATGACGATCAGTATCGACGCCACGAGTACGCGGCACAGCCCCTGGATCGCGATGTAAGTGCGCTCCTTGGATCGGACGCGGGCTAGACGGTCTTGCAAATCGGCTAACGTGGC
>JANXLS010000203.1 GCA_025355035.1 Planctomycetota bacterium
GAGGCGGACGCGAAGGAAGATATACGAGTGTATCTCTGACTGAGCGTTCAACGAAGAGCCAGGCCGAAAGACGCAAGCAATTCTTCAGTTTATTATTTTACAGGCCCTTAGAACGAGTTGAGCGCTCGGGGCCGGACGGCATTTGTCATTGGGTATTAGTCATTTAACGGCGACGTTCGTAGGCGGGTCCATTGTGATTTTTCAATGGGCGTCAGGTCTACGGCGTCGAAGTCTGCAATCATTTTCACGAGCGCTGCTTGGCGGCGTTGAAAAACGATTCCTGCGGTTAAATCTTCCAAACGTTTGCGTACGGTTTCGACTCCCGCGTCGGATGGATCACAGGCCGGGAGGAGCTTGGATTTTAAATCGCCTTCGGGGCGGGAGCGGGCCTGTTCGCGCATTTGGGTCAGGACTTTTTCGAGGCGGGCGATGCGCTCGGGCAAGCCGGATGAGCCGAAGGGTGTCAGAGGGCCGCTGACGCCGGGGTCGCGGCGGCTCAGGGCGTTTAGGGCGTTTTGTAAGAAGCGCAGACGGGCGCAGGAGACGAGGATGTTGGCGGGATTGATGCCAAGTTTGACGAGGCGTTCGCGGTTGTCTTCGAAGATGCCGGAGAAGCCGTCGCGCGAGAAGAGGGTGCGGGGGTCGCAGGTGTCGGCTTGGTTGAAAATCACGAGCGTTGTCTTGGCGATTTCGGGACGTTTGCGGAAGAGCGTCAGCAGCCAGTTTTCGCATTCGTAACGTTGGGGCAGAGCGAGCACGAGCAGGACGTCAGCTCGAGCGGCTTGATCGAGGATCAAGTCTTCCCGGCGGGCGTTGTGGAGCGCCGGGATCCACGGAGTGTCGATGAGTTCGGGCGCGGGGAGTCCGTTGGCGGGATGCCACTGCGTGGCTCGGACGAGTTCGACGTGTTCGAGGGCCATCAAGCGGCCGGTGCCGGTGAGACGGCCGTCGGGACGGCGGAGGCCCATCAAGTGATCGCGGCGCTCGTCCCAACGCACGGCGACGGATGCGCCGGGTTTGTAGTCGCTGGAATCCATGAATTCGATGAGGTTTTCAAGCTGCTCGAGTTCATCGATGAGCGGTTCGTTCAGGACCATGATGGCGCTGTGGCTGGAGTAGATTCGGCGCGATTCAGCGGCGATGTAGTGGAGTCGGACGTCGGGAATCATTTCGTCGAAACGCGGCAGGGCGAGGCCGTGGAATTCCTGGAGCATGTCGGTGAGACGATGTACGGCGAGGCCCTTCAAGGCGAATTGAATCGCGGCGACGCGGTCGAGGTACTTCAGGTTGATCTGATGATCGGGCTCGCCGAACGCGGGTTGGCGGATGAGGGTGTTGGTTTGAGTGCAATCGCGGACGGCAGTTGGAAGAAGATCGGAGTCGCCCCAAAGGGCGCTGACGAAGCTGCTTTTTCCGACGCTGCACAGGCCGGAGACGAGGACGCTCCATTCACGATTTTGGAAGCGCTGCGTGGCAGCTCGAAGTTCCGCGGCGAAGACAGGGTAAGCGCGGTCGAGAACGGATGCGCAGGCGAGGAGGTCGGTCATGGTGTGGGACTATAATGGAAGGTGGGGAGTGGGTGAGGAGAAAAAGGGACTCAACGCTTTTTCGCGCGCTTTTTCACTGATTTTGACCGGGATTTAGTGCAAGAAATAGTCGTCTCGGTCGCCCCTTCTTATGCAGAATGTTTAAGCAAACAATCAATACGCTCGGTGCAATCCCAGCACGAATTTGATGGGTCCATCAAAGCTGCGGCGCACTGAACGGCTCCTGAAAATTTGTTTTTGTTCTCTGCAACTTTCCGTCGAAAAGATTCCTCCTCGCGGTGTATTTTAAGATGGAATTCGTGGTGGACGCAGACTCGGGTCAGCTCATCGCGATCACACGAAGCAGTCAGTCGGAGCCCGCATCATGCTCACCATCCAAGGCAGCAAAGAAACCCAGTTTTGCGACGGCGTGTCGCGTCGCGGATTTCTGCGCATCGGCTCACTTGCGCTGGGAGCTGTCGGCGGACTGAACATGCGCGATCTCTTCGCGGCAGACCGCGTAAAACCAGCGAAAAATCAAAAGAGCGTCATCAATATTTTCTTGCCTGGCGGACCGCCGCATCAAGACATGTGGGATTTGAAGATGGACGCGCCGTCGGAAATGCGCGGCGAATTCAAGCCCATCAAAACGACGGTTCCAGGAATTGAAGTCTGCGAATTGTTTCCAAAAATGGCGTCGATGATGCAGCGCTTCTCGATTATCCGTTCCATCGTGGGCAGCGACGGACAACACGCCTCCTATCAGTGCATGACCGGAAAACCGCGCCCCGGTTCGCCGCCCGGCGGTTGGCCCGGGATGGGTGCGGTTGTTTCGAAATTGCAAGGTTTGGGGCGAAATGGCGTTCCTGCGTTTGTTGGGCTTCAGCCCAAAATGGGGCACCCCGAATGGGGCGATCCAGGGCATCCGGGGTTTCTCGGGCAGGCGCACAGTTGCTTCAATCCCAACGGCGGCGCAGCGACCGACATGGTGTTGAAAGACGTGTCGCTTGAACGTCTGAACGACCGTCGCGCACTGCTCGCGTCATTCGATACGTTTCGACGCAGTTACGACGCCAGCGGCACGATGGACGCAATGGATACGTTCAGCCAGCAGGCCTACGGATTGCTCACATCGAGCCGCCTCGCGGAAGCGTTGAACATCGACAAGGAAGATTCAAAAACACGCGAGCGGTATGGACGCGGCACAATGAAATGCCGGGACGACGGCGGCCCGGAATGCCCTGAGCAATTCCTGCTCGCGCGGCGCCTGGTTGAAGCAGGTGTGCGTTGCGTGACGATCGGCTTCAATCGTTGGGACTGGCACGGCCAGAATTTCAAATCGAGCCGCGAAGTTTTCCCGCAACTTGACAGCGGCCTCACATCGCTCGTCGCCGACTTGCACGATCGCGGGCTCGACAAGGATGTTGCGGTCGTTGTGTGGGGCGAATTCGGACGCTCGCCGGCGATCAACAAAGACGCCGGTCGCGATCACTGGCCGAAAGTCTCGTGTGCCGCGCTCGCTTGCGGCGGCATGCAACACGGTCAGTTCATCGGCTCGACCGACAAGACCGGCGGAGAAGCGGCAACGCGACCGATTGATTTCCAAGACGTCTTCGCGACGCTTTACCAGCACCTGGGCATCGACTCTCGCATCACCACAGTGGACGACTTCAGCGGTCGTCCGCGCTACCTCGTTGACGATCCTTACAAACCAATCGCGGAGTTGGTGGGATAGTCGCGAGCAGAACGATGTGGTAGTCTGCAAAAGGAAGATATCCTTACTGTGATTTGTGAGTCGGCATCTTTTGCCGGCTATCACTTCAAGTCGCGAACAATAAACAACGCCGCGTCGCCCGCCAAATTGGGCAC
>JANXLS010000215.1 GCA_025355035.1 Planctomycetota bacterium
GGAGATCGAAGCTGGCCTGGGTCCCGTCGATATCCTCTTCAATAACGCCGGGATCAACATTCGCGGCGGGATGGGCGAAATGAGCGAAGCCGATTGGGATTCCGTCATCGCGATCAATCTGAAAGGCCCATTCCTCTGCGCAAAAGCCTTCGGCCCGGGCATGGCCAAACGGGGCTGGGGACGCATCATTAATATGGGCTCGATCCTCTCGATCATCGCCATTCCCGGACGTGGGCCCTACGCCGCATCCAAAGCGGGCGTGATGAATTTGACGCGGGTCATGGCGCTGGAATGGGCCACTCAAGGCGTCACCGCCAACGCGATCTGCCCCGGCCCGTTTGCTACCGAGATGAACACCACGCTGCTCTCGAATCCGGAAGTCTACAAAGCTTTCGTTGCGAAAATCCCAATGGGCCGTTGGGGCGAACTCCACGAAATCACCGGTGCCGCCGTTTTCCTCGCCTCCGACGCCAGCTCCTTCGTCACCGGCGCGGGGCTCTACGTCGATGGCGGTTGGACCGCGCAATAGAGCCGAAATTCGGTCGACTCTTTACCTTGCGTCACTCGTCGCTCAATGAGCCGAGCAGATTTCGGCTCTACTTCTTTTCGGGTTCATTCTTGCTCGTAGGATTTAACTCCACCGGCTTTTCCTCCGGCAGCACAGTCGTCGGTCCGCCACGGTTGAGTCCCGCGCGGTGCTCGTCGTACGTCCCGGGCTTCACCGCGTTGGGCACAAGCTTCAGACATTCCAAATCGGCCTGAGTCTTCGGTTCCAGCGCAAGCGGATCGTGGACGACATGCGGCGTCAGGAAGATCAGCAACTCCGTCTTCGATTTGTCGCTCTGCCTGCGTCCGAACAAAAGCCCCAGCCCCGGCACTTTTCGCAGCACCGGAATGCCCTGATTGTTCTCGGTCTTCTTGTCTTCCATCAATCCGCCGATGACGACCGTCTGACCGTCCTGCACGCCGACGCGCGTCGTCGCTGAACGCTTCGCAAAAACCGGTGCGCTGACTGTGTCCGAAATCGGCACCGTCGTTCCCGTCAAGCTCGACACTTCCGGGGCAACATCCATGATCACCAAGCCGTCTTCGTTGATGTGCGCGGTCACATTCAGGATGATCCCGATGTCCTGATATTGAATTGTGTTCACCGTCTGACCCGTGTCCGTCGTGCGGCTGCTGACGATGAACGGTACTTCCTGACCGACTGTGATATTCGATGACTGATTGTCGCTGGTCACGATGGACGGCCGCGACAACACTTCGAGTTTGCCTTCCGTCTCCAATGCGCGCAACGCCACCGTCACGTCGCCCGTTACGATCTTCGCGATCGCACCCGTCGTCTGGCTGGCCACACCGAAATTCGTCAGCACATTTTTTAACGCGCCATTGGTCAGCACCGAGGAATCGGTCCCGACGTCGTGGGCTTTTTCGTGCGTCACTTCGGCGATCAACACTTTGATGATGACCTGCCGCACCGGCTTGTCGAGTTCGGCGATCACCGCTTTCACGCGATCGAAATTTTTCGCGGGAGTCAACACCATCAACGAATTCGAATCGGTATCCGCGACGATGAAAACCTGCCCCGTCAAATCGCCAGCCATCGCACCCGCTCCGCCCGCTGAAGATCCCCCCACTCCAGTCGTTCCACCGGTTCTCCCGGAGGTGGCCGATCCGCCAAACGGCGAGGGGGTTGTTGATGATCGTCCCGACGTGCTCGACGATCCCAACCCGCTGCTGCTGCTGTTTCCAACTCCGCGCGAGGCCCCGTTCCCCGTTCCCGGCGATGTGCGCGAAGTCGTCGTTGTACCGCGCGACGCCGTGCTTCCGGTTGAGCCGAACAACGAGTTCAACACGCTCTCGATGTTCCGCGACTGTGCATTCTTCAAACGATACATGAAGACACCTTGCTCCGTGGCGGGGTTGTTGTCGAGTTCGGCGATCACCGCTTTCACGCGATCGAAATTTTTCGCGGGAGTCAACAC
>JANXLS010000223.1 GCA_025355035.1 Planctomycetota bacterium
GTACATGCGTCGGCCCTCTCGACTAACAGGAAAGGGCGCCGGCTACGGCGCCAACGGTTTGGTGGTTTTCGGGACTAAATATTGGACAATGGTGGAACGTGGCGTATATACTTAAATGAGTTAAAGGATTATCGGCTTCGTGTGCCGGATTGTCAAAAAGGCTGTGCGTTCTTTGGTTGGTATGATTACCGATGCGATGGATGCATGGATGGCGTTAATTGGAGGGCTTGCGAGATGCGGAATGCTTTTCGTTTCGGATGGGCGCTTGCACTGGCTATGGCCATGTGTGCGGCGCGAGCTGAAGAAAAATGGGATGCGAATAATGGGAAACCGGCTCCGCCGTTGACGGGTGCGGGTTGGGTTGGGACGCCTGTTTCGTTGGATTCGATTCGCGGCAACACGATTGTGCTGGCCTTCTGGAATGCAGACGTCGTCTGCTGAGGAGGTCCTGCGAAACTGCTGGCCGGTCTGGTCAGCGACTACGAACGTTACAAGAAGCCGGGTGTCAGCTTTATCAGTATCTGCACGTCGATGACGGGGAACTTATCGTCGTTGAAGCATCAGGTGGATGTGTTCAAACTCAAGCCGTTTCCGACGATGTTGGACTGCGGCGGCATCACGGCTGCGGCGTACAATGTGCCGAAAAACGCGAAATTTCATTTGGTTGTGATCGATGGCGAGGGCAAAACTGCTTACAGCGCCAGCCAAGGTTGGACGTGGTCGAGTGGCCCGGATGCGGGGAAGTTCATTCACCACACGCAGGTCGAGAAAAGTTTGAAGAAGTTCCCTGGGATGTTGTACGACGTGGCTCCGCCGACAGACATGGCGCAGGCAGCTCATTTGTACGACTTACAGCAGTTCCCTTTGATGGAAATGGAACTGAACAAAGTGATGGCGACGTCGAAGAAAACGGAGAACGTAGCGTTTGCGGACAATCTGCGGAAAAAGGTTGTGGAAGTTCGTAAGCAGCGCGCGGCGCAGATCGAAGCGCTGAGCGCGACCAATCCGGTGCAGGCGTATCGCGACGCGGTGACGTTTGTCGGAGCGTACTTGCAATGTCCTGAAATTGCGGGACTGGGTAAGATGGTGTCGAAGCTGAAGCAGGATCCGAAAGTCAGCGAAGAATTGCGGGCTGAAGCGGCGTATCAGACGACGCTGGTTCCGGAGATGCGGAAGACAACCACCGAGGCGGTGTTCAACAAGAAACTGAAGCCGATGGCCGACGGTTATATGGTGGCGTTCGGGAATACAGAGTTTGGGAAACTGGTGGTGACGGATGCGGTAGAGGCGCACCGGCTGGCGATCATTGCAGGAACGAAGCATTAAGAATGAATGAGGAATCGGGGCGGACGGAGCGTTCTCGTTGTGAGGACGCTTCGGACGCTTCTGGGGGAAGCGGTTATTTACATTTTTTGGATGCTCGTTAGGGCTAAATGCTTCTGTGGAGTGAGTTATTTAGTGTTGTAAAAAGCATATTTATTATATCGTATTTATTCGTATAATGCACGTAGTGCAAGTTGTGAAACGCAAATAAGCGGCTTGGACCAGAACAAGACACCAGTTTTGTGCACATATGTGCAATTTTTGTAACGAGAATTCGACGCGGATTTCGATTGGCAAGGATTCGCGGACGTAAAATTAACAATCTTTCGATTATCGTTGTTTTGGCCTTCATCCAGCGTTAAGATAAGCGCTTCGAGTTGAACCAAATCCGTTGCTTGGGCGGCGGGATGGAGTTAGAAAGGTTATCAAAAAATAATGGCGCGAAGACCTACTGGTGGAGTGGGACCCGGACGGATGGAATTGTGCAGCTTTTGCAATCGAACGGCGGAGGCTGTTGAACGCTTGATCGCCGGGCCGCCGGACATTTACATCTGCAACGAATGCGTCGATCTGTGCAATTCGATCATCGCCAAAGATGCGCCGCAGCGTGGCAAAAATCCGCTGAAGCTGAAACGCATCCCGGCACCGCAGGAATTGAAGGCGGATCTGGACGGGTATGTCATTGGGCAGGAGCGGGCGAAGAAGGTGCTGTCGGTCGCGCTGCACAATCACTACCAGCGCATCCTGAATAAAGAAAAGGCAAAGTCGGAAGACATTGAGCTTGAGAAAAGCAACGTGCTTCTGATTGGGCCGACGGGCTGCGGCAAGACGCTGATGGCGAAGACGTTGGCCAAGACGCTGCAGGTGCCGTTTGCGATTGGCGATGCGACAACGTTAACCGAAGCGGGATACGTCGGCGAAGACGTTGAGAATATTCTGTTGCGCTTGTTGCAAGCGGCGGATCACGATCTCGACGCGGCTGAACGCGGGATTATTTACATTGACGAAATCGACAAGATTGGGCGCAAG
>JANXLS010000247.1 GCA_025355035.1 Planctomycetota bacterium
GGGCAGCGTGTCCGATCCGCGCGGCGCGGTGGAGTTTCGTTTCTACCGCGCTGGTGAAACCGGTGATTACGTTGACATTCACCTGCCCGAGGCGCCACGTCTCGCGAACGTCCGGCTTGCAGTGTCGGGCTGGTCGCGGCACGTTCACCACGTCGCGATGCTCGACCGGTCCAGCGATTTGATGCTCGCGCCGGACGATACAACGCTCTGGCGGAAGATGCGCGAGAAAATGACCTGCCCGACGCTGAAACAATGGGGCGGAGCATTGATGAAGAAAATTTACGGCTCTGGAATGCTGCTGGAGTGCGAAGCGTTTGGCGTGCCGGAGGGGCTGCGGGCGTTTGTGCTCGCAGCAAACGCACAGGAAATCTTCGACTCGATCATCGCGGCGCATGTACGGACGATGGGGCTGCCGAAGCGCATCGCAGCATGAATGTGTGTAAAGGCACCTCCCTCCCAAACGCGGCGTGCCAGCGGCTATCTATTAAAACCAATAATAGATAGCCACGCTGGTTTAAAACCGGTGCCACGCTGATCTGTCGCGTAACCATCCAATCCACCCACTCAAACGCCATCACGCCCCGGCATCAACTCCGGGACGCAGTGGCGCATTTTTAAACGAAAGGAGCGCGCGATGCCTTTGGCACGTGATCTCAACGAACTGATACAGCGCTATGGCGGTGCGATTGCCGTCGGCGCGGAATCCGTACTGCAACCGCGCCACACGCCCAGCGATCCACTACCCGACCTGGCACCGGTCGAAACCTGCCGCAGCAAGGCATCTGGCCGCCCGTTCACGTTCTACCCCAGCCAGCGCGAAAAGATTGCCGGCGCGTTGGCTGGCTTGAAAGCGAAGAGCCGCGTCTGGATGATCTGTGATTGCGGGACGGGAAAAACAGCAATGTCATTAGGTGCAGCGTGGACGTTGCTGCATCGCCGCTGCTTTCGACTCCTCGTGATGTGCCCCGGCCACATTGTCCGCAAGTGGCGGCGCGAGATCGAATACATGATCCCTGGCGTAGTCTGCAAGATCATCCGCAACTTCGACGACATGATGAAGTTTGAGAGCCTGGCCAAATCCATGACAGCGCCTATGGTCGCCGTGATCGGCAAAGACACGGCCAAACTGGGATTCGATGTGGATCGACCGTGCGCATCGAAACGGAAGATGAAATTGCACGTGCGGTTGAATGCGGAGAGCGAAATGTTGCCCGGAGATGTACCGACGCCGATTAAACCGTTTAATCGAGAAGCAGCGGAAATCGAAGTCATCCGCGTGGTCGAAGTCGCCTGTTGCCCGCGTTGTGGAAAAATCATCCAGGACGGTGATGAAGAAAATTCCGAGCCGGTGATCTACGACGAGTACATCGCCCGCAACGAACCGACCATTTGCAAAAATTGTGGCGACAAAATGCTGACGAATGCGCGGGGCTTCCGCAAAAACCCGCACATCGATCGCTACATTCAGCGGAAGATGGAGGGCGTCTTCGATCTTCTGATTGCCGACGAAATACATGAACTCGCAGCCGCCGAATCAATCCAAGGCAACACGTTCGGCACGTTGGCGTCCGCGTGTCGTTACACGCTGGCGTTGACCGGGACATTGATCGGTGGCCAAGCGCTCGACCTGCACGCGCCACTCTGGCGCATGAGCGCGGAATTGCTGAATCAGCGCGGGTTCAACATCCAGAATCTTGGCGGCGCACGCATTTCTGCCATCGCTCGCAACCAGCGCGGCTTTGTCACGCGGTACGGCGTGATGGAACACCAAATCGTGCGGAGTTGTCGCGGCGAGGCTGACGACTTCACCGGACGGGTACAGCGCGGTGCGTGTGGACGGCGCAAGCAGTACAAGACAAACGAGCGCCCGCGCCCCGGCATCAGCCCTGATCTGTTCAACCACTTCCTGCTCGACCGCGCCGTATTCATGTCGCTTGATGAGCTTGGCCCGGCGCTGCCGACGTTGGAACGTGTGTTGATTCCGTGCTCCGTGAGTCGTGACCTGTCCGATGCGTATAAGAAACTCGACGGCGAACTGCGCGACGCCATCAAAAGCCGCGCGAACGGGAAGGGTCCTCCGGGACTGGCTGCGACGCGGGTGCAGGCGCTTGATGCGTACCTCGACAAGCCCTGGGGATGGTCGCCGATCACCGCGCCGATGTACAACGAAAACGGCCAGCGCTGCGGCACTGAGACGGTTGCCTGATGAACGGAGGAGAGTCAGACGACATCATCGCCGCACTCGCCAGCACGTTGGAGACTGGCAAGAAGGTCGACGCCCGCGCAGCGTGGAAACCCGCAGCGGCAAAGCCGGTTGTCTCCAAAATCCCGATCATCAAGCGCAATTCCATCGCGAAGGCAACCAGCACAAAACCCCTGAGCGACACGAGCGATTTCACGCATTTTTGAATTCCCTTAATGTCATTGATCTTGAGCTTTGAAGGAGAAGGAAGAATTGGAGGTAGGTCGTGCAAACGAAAGGTCGAGATTTTCAAAGACAAATGACTGACCCAGATCGGAAGAATTCTTGAAATTGTTTGTCCCATCAGATGCCCTCTGCGGGCATTAAATGTTCGATTTGAACGCGGAATATTTGAACCACCACGGAAGGATTTCCGCCTTCGCCCACGTGATCGCCGGAGAAAAGTTTGCAATGAAAATCGTCTTTCGAATTTGCCTGTTGGTATCCACTGGCCTTTTCTTCCAGACATCGGCGGCTGAGCCAAATGCCGGCGCGCTTCCTGAAATCAAGCTGCAACGTTACGGCGGGATGATGGTTCTCCCGCTGCAGATCAATGGCAAATCATGCAGCTTGATGGTGGACACCGGCGCTGTGGCAACGTGCTTGCGCGACACTGCTGCAAAGGAACTCGGCGTCGTTCTAAAAACCGAAGCTGGCGTGGGCGGCGAGAGTGGCATCAAGACTGGCAAGATCACGGCTAAGGTGCCCGGCCAGAATGCAGTCGCTTTTCCCGGTCTCAGCGGCACGCATCCGTTCATCCCTCTTCCTGCCGTCGAGACCTTGCCCGGAGCGGTGGGGGGCTGGGATTGAATGAATTGTATGAAGCGGGGGCCGTGCTTGATTGCGCCACCGGGGCTCTGTTTCTCGACAGAAAAGGTGCTTTCCACGGGCCGAAGGATTTTACAGAAATTCCGCTGAATCGCATCACTACAATATCCAGAACGACTTGCCGACAGCCCTCACCAAACTTGCCGAAATGGGCGATGACGAAGCTAAACAGTTCCTCGACAAAGCCGCCAAAAACCAGGGACGCCTCGAAATCACGCCGGATCAAGCCGAAAAGATCATCGCTCGCGCACGCGAAAAAGGACTGCGGGGCAAATGCTGATCGGTTCACGCCAGGGGAGCAAACAAAGCATGTTGAGTCGATCGTCTGCATCTTCCTCTGTGTTGCTGTCAGCGTCGCGACCGCCGAAACCGAAAGGCGGTCTGGCCCCCTGATGTTTCGCGCGGGCAGCATGTAGAACGTGCGCAGGAGGACATCGTCCGTGGCCACCGCGCGCAGGACGGGCGCGGGGGATGCCACCGTGGGCAGAATAGAT
>JANXLS010000264.1 GCA_025355035.1 Planctomycetota bacterium
TTCGGGGTCGTACTTCCACGGACCCATCGAGCCGATTGTCGGGTCGAGGTCTTTACCGATGGCCTCGATCACCATTACGCCGGGCGGACTCAACGGCGCCTGTTTGAATCCGCGCAGAAACTTACGCAATTCGACGAGGTCCGTCGGGATCTTACCGTCTTTATGATTGTCGCGGAAGAGGTTGATCAGTTCGTTGACGACGTGTCCGGCCTGAACGGCTTGAATCGCTTTGGCTCCGCGCGACGTCACGAGACCCGTCACGGGATCGTAATCAAATGGGAAACCGTACGCGTCTTTTTCGAACGCTTCACGCTTCGCGAACGAGCTGATGATCGGTTCGAGATTGGGAGGGTGCGCGCCTTTCAATTGTTTGTACTCAGTCACCGCATCAGACAATGCGGCGGCTACGGCCATGCTGTGCGCTTTCAGCCAATCACGGCGCGAAATGTCGCGCAGGGTTCCGGGAGTGTCGAGAGCTACGGCGTTTTCGGCCATTGCGACTTCGGCTTCTCGGTAGAACGCCGATCCGGATTCGAGTTTTAAACGGGCGACGCGATCCCGTGTGGCATTTATCAAAACTTTCGGAAAGTTCTTTTCGCCGAGCACTTGATCGAAATACATGGCCGAACGTCGCGAAAATTCGGCCATCTCTTTGGGATCGTTCGGCGGCATGACGAACAGCATTCCAGCTTCGTAACGGAGCCGCCAGCGATCCTTTGTGTTGAGGCCATTTTTTTCGATATCGTATTTAAAACAGTCTTCCGATTTGTATCTGTCTTCGATGAGCGCGGAGAGCACTTTGCCGCCGTTGACTTCGGCATCAATCCAGTACGGATCGAGGTTGACCATGGTTTCGTGAAATTTTTTGAGCATGTCGAATTTGCCGCCGCGACGGAATGAATTCGAGACGTATTGAAGGCTCGTCATCCAGATGTAGTCGGCAGCCAGCGACGGGTTGTTCAGCGTGATGATATTTAGCGATTCGCCTTTGGGAACGTACATGTATTGAAGTTTCAAAGCCTCCTCGGCTCCCTTTGTCCGGGTAATTTCTTTTAGTTTTTGGTCGTAGCGTTTTTCCTGGTCCGCGATGAAGCCGCGTTCACGATCAATTGTTGTTTGTACGAACATGGCAAGAAGCGCGCATATAATTGTCGCGCCGATAATTGCGACGCGGTTGCGTTTATGTGTTTCGAGCTTGGAAAGGAATGCGTAAACGATCATGCCGACGCTCAAAAGGATCAGG
>JANXLS010000310.1 GCA_025355035.1 Planctomycetota bacterium
ACCGTCATGTCATACTCAGGTGTCTCGACCGCGCGTTCGCAGCGCGAACAGCCTTCGCCTTTGCGCCGGGAACGTTGCTTGATTCCGAAGATCGTTTTCAAGACAGGCACGCTCAACGGCGCGCGCGTACGATCGATCAGGTCGTTGAAGACCTGGTCCATCTGCGCGCCGTTTTGGAACAGATGATTGCGGCTGTACTCCGCCTGATACAGCGAATAGCTGTAGCGAAAGTTGCATTGCTTCTGCTCGGCCGTCGTCAGAGCGAAGCACAGGCAGGACGAATAAATCCAACGCTCGCAGACATCCGCCAAGCGCCCTATAGCGTCTTGAGAACGCAAGGTATCTGCGACAGAGGTGAATGCTGCGGCGCTGGAAACGTGGGTAAAACAATTCCCTTCTTTCGTATAACCCAGACCTTTCTTTTTGGCAAGACAGGCCACATACTCATGGCCGTTGAGCATGATTTGAGCTGTAAAAGGAGGATGCCCGCAGAGCTTGATCGTGACGTGTCCCCATTCGGGATCGACGATGTGGAACGAATAATGGTTGATGTAGGGCATGGGCTTTTTGCGACGGATGTCCATGCCGCTATTTCCAAAACGGAATACGTCCCAGACAGGCGCGGGGGCTTTGGAAACCAAAATCAGGAAGACGCCTTTGAAGGTGGGATCTTTCGGCAGATGCTCTTCGGCAATATCCTGTTTTCGGTCGCCGCGCAAACAATCGATCAAGGGAATGCCGTTGGCTTGAGCAAAGGCGCGGACACGGCGGCTGAATTTTCCGGCCCAACGCATGAGATGCGTGTTGTCCAGCGTGCTGTCGTTCCCAAACAATTGCCGCCACCACGTTCGGAATCCGCCGGGGGATTGACCGAGTTGAAAATAGCCGTTGAGCACAATACGATCAACGCAGTCATAGTGGCCATCCAGCAGCGACGTGTAGTTTGCGGTCAGCGAATCCGACATGGAATATTCCCCCGTAAAGGAATACTCTTAATCGGCAAACGCTCACAATGCGGCTGCCCGAAGGGCCACTTTTTCCGGGCGAGAGTCCCGGAAAAAGCGTAGGTTCTTAATACCAGACATCCGGACATCGTCGCGCTCACGATCCAGATTCCCGAATCCGATCGCGTCGCCGCGCTGGGGTATATTCTCCAACACCACCTCCATCTTCCAGTCGTGATCTACAGCTCATTTCCGGCGCAGAAGAATTGTATGGCGTGGGCGGCGGATGCGTTTGTCGAGTACACCGGCAAACCGGGAGAACTGGTGGAAGCCGTGCAGCGTGTGGCGCGCGACCGCGGTCTGGGATGGCAGACGGCTTTCGAGGAACCCGAACCGTCGTTTGAAGAAGAGTTTTTCTGCTGCGGCCCCGATTGAGTTTATACCGCCGGCGATTCCTCTTCATTCGTCTTACTCCCGAGCAGACGATAAAGCGATGACACCGAAATACCGAGTTCCGCAGCGGCTTTCCGTTTGTCGTTGCCACATTGGGTGAACACGCGCGCGATATGGTCGCGCTCAAAAGTAGCGGCGGCGTCGCGCAGATTGTTGGTCTGTGCGGCTGCACAAACAGTCGTTGCCGGGCCCATGTGCAAATCCGCCGCGTGAAGCAGTGGTTCCGCGCCGAGGATCACCGCGCGCTCGATCGTGTTTTGTAATTCGCGGATGTTTCCCTTCCACGGCAGCGTCGACAGCAGTTGCAGCGCCTGATCATCGAAACCTTCATAGTTTCGGTTAAGCTCGCGGTTGAAGCGGTTCAGGAAATGGCGCGCGAGTCCTGGAATGTCTTCGGTGCGTTGGCGCAACGGCGGGGCAATCAGCTCAACGACGGAGAGCCGGAAGAAAAGATCTTCGCGGAATTTTTTCTCGCCAATCTCGATGCGCAGATCGCGGTTCGTGGCGGCGAGAATGCGCCCTTCGAACGGGATGAACTTGTTCGAGCCCAGCGGGTGGATCATTTTGTCTTCGAGCACGCGCAGCAGCTTCGCCTGGAGCGATAGCGTCATGTCTCCGATTTCGTCGAGAAAAATGGTTCCGCGGCGGGCGGAACGGAACAGGCCTTCGTTGTCGTTGACCGCTCCGGTGAACGCGCCTTTCTGGTGCCCGAAGAGTTCACTCTCGAGCATTGTCTCTGGAATCGCGGCGCAGTTGATCGGCACGAAGGGTTCATTCTTCGCCAGGCCGCCCGCGTGAATGGCGCGCGCGATGAGTTCCTTTCCCGTTCCAGATTCGCCGGTGATCAAAACGGGCGAGCGCGCGACCGCGACCTTCTGGATGAGTTCGCGAATCTTGATGATCCCCGGACTCGCGCCGACCATTTCGTGCGTGCCGACTTTGCGGTTGAGCTCGCGTTTAAGTATGCGGTTTTCGGAGCGGAGATCGGCGGCTTCGATCAGCCGTCCGACTTTGGTGATCAACTCGGTCATGGCAAGCGGTTTCATCAAATAATCCGCCGCACCTTCGCGCATCGCCTCAACCGCATTTTTCACGGAACCAAATGCAGTCATGATCATGAACGGAACATCTGCCGAAATCGCGCGACACGCGCGCAGCAGCGCCAGGCCGTCCATTTGCGGCAGGTTCAAATCGGAGATCACGAGCTGGATCGCATTTTCGTTGAAGAGCTTTAAGCCCGCGGCGCCGTGCTCCGCCGACAGCACGCGGTGGCCTTTGACTTCCAGCATCTCGACGAGTTCCTCGCGGAGAATCTCTTCGTCTTCAACAATCAGGATCGTGCTCATGCAGGGATCTCGTCAGAGGCTTTTTGAAGCACGGGCAATTTGATCGTGAAACACGTCCCACACGGCAAAGCGGACGTCGCGTCGATCGAGCCGGAATGATTCTGAATAATGCTGAGACTGACGTGCAGTCCGAGACCGGTCCCTTTACCCACGTCTTTCGTGGAGAAGAACGGTTCGTAGATCTTCTTTAGATTCTCGGCCGGAATGCCGCAGCCGTTATCTTTAACGCGAATCGTGGCGAGGCCGGTTTCGATCGCCGCGCTGATCTCGAGCTGGCCGCCTTCTTCGGGCATCGCATCGAACGCGTTGAGAAACAAGTTGACGAAGACCTGCGCGAGCTGGTCTTCGATCGCCTCGATCGGCGGCAAGGCAGCATTGACGATCATCGAGACGGCGACCGTTTTGGCGCTGCGGGCGAGCCGAGCGATTTCGAGCGCCGACTCCAGCACCCGCCGCAAGTTCACTTTTTTCCAGATCGGTGAGGCGGGGCGCGCGTAATTCACCAGCTGCCCGACGATGTTGACGATGCGGTCCACTTGGCTGCGCACGCGGTTGAGTTTCTCAGCGATATGCGTGTCAATGTCGCGGTTGAGCAGGTTGTCGCAAATGGCCTGGATCGACGCGAGCGGGTTTCCGATTTCGTGCGCCAGACCACTGACGAGCAGCCCTACAGTCGCCAGTTTCTCCTGATGCAGCACCTGGCGATTGGTTTCGGCAAGCGCCTGCTTGTCGCGCTTGTGGTAAGCCTCGAGGACAATGGACATGTCGAGCACGGTTACTTTTTGAAACGCCGAACGGACCAAGCTGATCGCATCAGGATCTCCGCGCAGCATGTCTTCAATCCGCGGCATAAAGAAATCGAGATAGAGCGCATAGGCGCCGATGTACCACTTGAAATCGAGGCCCAGCTGAAAGTGTGTGTGTCCAATCTGGCAGCGCAAGTCATAGTAGCTGTCATCGAATTTCGCATCAAACATGTTCAACACGTAATGGCGCTGCGCGATTAGAAGGCGCTGCAGCACCGCTGGATCGGTGAGAAACGCGCGGGTATCTTGGAAGGCTTGAAGGTGCCGGTAGAAATACGGGGTGAACTCATCCACATGCTGCTCGATCAGCGGCCGGACACGGCGCAGCGCAGCGACGTCGATGTCGGAAATTCCAATATAACGAAGGTGAGCGCTGATGTTGGGCATGATCGATTCCGGTTTGTTCTTCGGCCGCAGTCTCATCGATAAGAATTTATTTATCAAGTTTAAGAATTTTGATGCCTCGATTCCCGCTCTTCCCAGAGTAGAAACTCGCTTCGGCGCATCTGGCCTGGGTTTTGCAAATGGCTTGCCGGACGATTAACCCGGAGGAGAGATTATGCAACATATTGATGAAGCAAGGCTCGAGAAGGACCTGGATTACCGCTTTCAGTATTTGTGCGAATTCATTGGGTTCGGCGAATCGGACATCCACACGATTCTGAATTCAGCGCCATTGCTGGCCGGAGCGGTTCCGGGATTGGTCGAGGCGGTATATGTGAAATTGCATGGGTACGATGCAACCTGGCGCCATTTCGCCAAGGTCCAGAGCGGCTACGCCGGCGCGTTCGTTGTGGACGGCGCCACGCCTAACTTCAAGTCTGACGTGATCGGTTTCCGACGCGAGAAACTGACGAAGTATCTGGTCCGTCTGGTCACGGGGCCTTACGACGGGAAGATGGTGCAGTACCTCAATTTCGTCGGCGCGATGCACACGTCGAAAGCCGGCTCGAAAGAGATCGAAGTCCCGCTGGTGCAGATGAACGTGCTAATGGGCTTCGTCGCCGACGCGATGACCGCCACGATCTTCACGTTTGATATTTTGCCCGAAGACAAATTGAGCGCGCTGCGGGCATTCGGCAAGCTGTTGTGGATTCAGAACGATCTCATCAACCGGCACTACCAGGCTTAACCGTCATGCGCCGATTTACCACACCCGCATTGTTGGCGGTCACGCTGGGATTGCTCACCGGCCTGGGAATCTTCACGTTCAACTACGCGGAAGGATTCTCCTATTTCAGCCACGATCCGAAGGCGTGCGCGAACTGTCACGTGATGAACGAGTTTTATGACGGCTGGCAAAAGAGCAGCCATCACGTGACAACGGGCTGCGTGGAATGCCATATGCCGGAGGGGCTTGTTGATAAAGTCATCGCAAAGGCTGACAACGGCTACCGGCATTCAAAGGGCTTCACGTTCATGGATTTTCATGATCCCATTCAGATCAAGCCGCGGAACTCTGAAATTCTGCAGAACAATTGTGTGCGCTGTCACAGCACGCTGGTGCACGACATCGCCGGAACCGAACCCAAAGGCCGTTTGAGCTGCGTGCACTGCCACTCGCATGTCGGCCACGGAACGCGACATTAATGGAGGTGTCAGATGGACGATCCGCAACCTGTCAATGGGCGCAGGCGCGCATTTGCGCTCGTTGCGCTTTTCGCCATCATCGGACTGGCCACGTTCGGCGTCGCGGCTCTATTGATGAGTATCTTCGAGCGCAAGCAGGAGGCGAAGAACCCGTACCTCAAACTCGTCGAGGTGACGGAGGAAACCACCGACCCGGAAAAGTGGGGAATGAATTTTCCCAGCCAGTACGACGGCTATAAGCGTACCGCCGAGAGCGCGAAGACGCACTTCGGCGGCAGCGATACGCTCCCATCTCAGAAGGCGGAGAAGGAACCGTGGCTTAAACGAATGTTCGCCGGCTACGCGTTTTCGATGGACTACCGCGATCGCCGCGGCCACGCATTTATGCTCTTCGATCAGGAACACACCGATCGCCAGAAGAAGCCGCAGCCCGGCGCGTGCCTGCAATGCCACGCGTCAATTATTCCCGCTTATCGCGCCATCGGGAACGGAGATGTTCAGAAAGGGTTCGAAGCCGTCTGCGCTATGTCATATCAGCAAGCTCACGATCTCGTGGACGCGAGCGGTAAAAAGTTGATCAACCATCCTGTGAGCTGCGTCGACTGTCACGATCCGAGCACAATGAAGCTGCGCGTGACGCGGCCGGCGTTCATGACCGGCATCAAGGCGCTGAAAGCGAAAGAAGGCGTCGCCGATTACGACGTCAACCGCGACGCCACGCGTCAGGAGATGCGCACGTTCGCCTGCGCGCAATGCCACGTCGAATATTACTTCAAAGGCCCCGGCAAACTGTTGACCTATCCGTGGGCCAAGGGCACGAAAGTTGAAGAGATCGAAGCCTATTACGACGAACAGAACTTCACCGATTGGAAACACGCCGAGAGCGGCGCGCCGCTCCTGAAAGCGCAGCATCCGGAGTTCGAAATGTGGAGCCAGGGAATCCACGCGCGCAACGGCGTGTCGTGCGCCGACTGCCACATGCCGTTCAAGCGCGAAGGGGCGATCAAAGTTTCCGACCATCACGTGCGCAGCCCGATGCTGAACATTGCGCGGGCATGCCAGCAGTGCCATCACGTCTCCGAAAGCGAAATGCAGGCGCGCGTCGAGACGATTCAAAACCGCACGCACGACCTCATGGAACGCGCCGCGAAATCACTGATGGACATGCTCGACGAAATCACTAAGGCGCGCAAAGCCGGTGCGACCGACGCGCAGTTGGAAGCGGCGCTGAAACTCCATCGCCGTGCACAGTGGCGGCTGGATTTTGTCGCAGCGGAGAACTCCATGGGCTTTCACGCTCCGCAGGAAAGCGCGCGCATTCTCGGTGAGGCGATCGACTTCGCAAGACAGGCGCAGCTCGAAGCGCGCGCGGCGCTCACGCCATCACCGGATGCGAAGGCCGGCAATTCCAAACCGTAATAATAGAATTGTCAATCGCAATAGTTTCGCGACGCGGCTTTGTTGAAAATTCAGGACTTACAGGAAAAATACAACTGGCATAACGCTTGATTTAACTCCGTTTGAAACCAACCCCAAACGAGGAGAATCGAGAATGAATCAAGCTTTCGGAAAGAAAATCTTCGCAGCCCTTGTTGTCGTTCTATTTGCCGGCACACTTTTCGTCGTCCGCGACTGCCCTTTAGACTCAGTGATGGCCGCATCAATCCCGATCATTCTCTGCGCGGGAGCGCTCGTGCTTGGCATGATGTATATGACGATCTTCCACAGCGAACTGCATGAACACGAATACGTCGAATCGAGCGAAACAAGCTTGAAATGTCCAGAGAAAATCAACGTGTCGCCCGCTCGCCCGCGCGCTGCCTAGAAAAGGGGATCATTCCAATGGACCCGCTCACTGATACGCCGGAGCGAGAAGTTGTACTCCTCGCCGAAGACGACCCTGACCAGTCCGACATGCTCCGCGAGTTGCTCGAAGCGCACGGCTACGTCGTCGAGACCGCCTTCAGCGGCGACGTGGCTCTCCGGCGGCTCACGGCAAAAACGTACACCGCGGCGGTGATGGACGGGCGCATGCCCGGCCTGCACGGTGGCACGGTGCTAAAAGCGTGCCGCGCATTGAATCGAAAGACACCCATAGTCATGGTCTCGGCGTTTGCGACACCAGCAGACAAAGAGCGTTTTCAGCGCGACGGCGCAGTGGCGAGTTTCTCCAAGCCGCTGAAGGTTGCGGAATTATTGAGCGTGCTACGCGGATTATCTGCCGCGGCGAACAAAACCGTATCGCAAACATTTCCTGTATTATGATGGACACTTGCCGTTAGGGACTGTAAAATAATAATTTATAGTTTTGATCAGCTGTTCGAGTGCTACTTGTCTGGCTCTATAGGTCTTGTAAAATAATAACATTTATGTTTAGCTATCATTGTTCCTATAATCAGAAGCATGATAACTGAGGCTGCGATTCGTGAGAAGTATCGGACTCTTGCACCTACATTGAACGAGCGGCAACGCCGTTTGTGGGCCGGTGCGGAAGCCAACCCGTTGGGATTCGGCGGGATGGTTGTTGTCATCCGTGCCACGGGGCTTTCTTTTCCGACTGTGGCACAGGGAATGAAAGAGGCGTCTGGGCCTCCCAGTTTGCCTGTGGAGCGCGTGCGCAGTGCGGGAGGTGGACGTAAGCCGAGCGTGGCTGTGGAAACTGGAATTACAAAGGCTGGCCAATCGGACGGGGTCGGCGATCACCGTCTGCCATTTTCCGCCCGGGACCAGCAAATGGAACAAAATCGAACATCGGCTGTTCTCGTTCATCGGACAAAACTGGCGCGGCCAACCGCTCCTGACTCACGCGACCATAGTTAATCTGATCTCAGGCACAAGCAACGAGAAAGGATTGAAAGTAAAATACGAACTGGACACAAACATCTATCCGGCGAAGATTAAAGTGGGTGACGAACAGATGTCTGAAATCAGATTAGTTGCACATCCGTTTCATGGAGAATGGAACTATACTATAGAGCCAGACAAGTAGCACTCGAACATCTGATCAAAACTATAGGTTATTATTTTACAGTCCATAAGGCGTCGAACACAACTGTTAGAGCAGCCTTGTGTTCGGCGCAGAGCAACGGTTTCGAGGACCACATAATGGCCATGTCACGTTCGTGGAAGATAGTAACTGGAACTCTGCTTTTCGTTGCGATTCTGGCTGCGTCGTTTCCGTTCCTGGCGCACGCTTTGGTTAAAAGCAAAATAGACGAGAAGCTACAAAACGAATTCGGCGGACTGGCGCATTACGATTCGATTACCCTCGCCTATTCGCCGCTGGGAGCAACGTTGACGCGCTTGCGGTTGGGGGATCCCATTCCCAACGCCGGCAACGCGCCCACGGTTCAGATCGAATCGACGGTGCTTGTTCTCGAATCTATTTTCGATGCCCAGCCCCATCTTAAGAGCGTTGTCGCGACCGGATGCGCAGTCAGTATTTACGTCGACGAAAAGGGC
Source organism: Planctomycetota bacterium (assembly GCA_025355035.1). Lineage (GTDB taxonomy): Bacteria > Planctomycetota > SZUA-567 > H5-PLA8 > H5-PLA8 > JANXLS01. The sequence continues at coordinate 8,602 of JANXLS010000310.1, forward strand.
GAGTCGAGCTTTGCGAAACTCATCCGCGAGAAGAAACCATCGTTGCGAAAATACCCCCTGAAGATTGACGCGCTGACACTCAGCGGGATCACGTTTACCACGTATGTCGCCGGCACTCCCGCCCCGGATTCGACTATCAAAGTTGCCACGGCGAGCGCCAACAATTTTACGCTGCCGATTCCCGGGCAGTTGCTGGGCCACGAACTGTGGATTCCAACGACGGTCGAGAGCATTGATGCTTTCGGCACCGGTGCGGTTGATTCCACAGCCCCTGCGCATCCCGCCATTCACATCGACCGCGTCAGTTTTGAGTTGGATCAAGCTGAAAATACCGAGGTACCGACGAAAATCAGACAATTCAAGGCCGAACATGTCTTGTGTAAGACTGCTGGGGGGCCGACGGATAAATCCGATTTGATCCACGTGGCAACGTCCGTCCAAAAAGGACTGGGGATAAAAGAACCTGAGGCGATCGCCCAATCGTCCGACAAGACACCGGCGCCGCACGGCAATGGACTTTGGATTGAAGACTTCCAGACGATAGACGCGACGGTTGAATTTCACAACGGGGACGCGAC
>JANXLS010000344.1 GCA_025355035.1 Planctomycetota bacterium
TCCATCCGAGCCTACAGTTCAAAGGAACTCCACAAACTGTTGACCGAAGCCGGCCTGAAACCCCTGAGCGTCCACGGCGATTTGAGCGGCAACCCCTTCCAAAAAAAAACAAGTCCCCGTTGCGTCTGGGTAACCGAAAAAAAGCGCCCACAATAAAGCGGGCGCTTAAACCTTGAACTTTAAACTTTGAACCGCCGTTAGGCTTCGTTCGGATTTTCCGGCAAATCCTTCCCGGCCGCCAGAACGTCGCGCACCTGGGAGCGTTGCGGCAGGCGGATGATTTTCGTCGTCGCGCGGCGCGTTCGCTTCAGTGCATGGGTTCCAGCGGCCGGCATGTCCAAGCTCGGCTGAATGTCCATTTCGGTGTTGCGATTCATCGCGGGTGCGGGTGTTGCAGCGAGCTTGCTTTTCAAGCGATCAATCGCCGCTGAATAGCCGCCAACGGGTTCGGGAATGTGCTTCAATTCGGCGCGAAGCGGGATGCCGATCTGCGCCATCGTTTCGGATTGAGCGAACGAGAGCGTCGGCATCGGCGCACAACGCAGGGCTTTCATCACGCGCGGCAAACCTTCTTTCGGCGGGGGGATTGTCGCAAAGAGTTTTTTAAATTCGGCTTCGACGGACAGCTCGCGTTCCAGTTCCGCTCGCGCCATCAATGGGTTGTGCGATGCGTCCATGCTGCGCTCAATGTTTTCCATCGAACAGCGTCCTTCCACAAACGCATTGATAATTTCAATCGACATGGGACACCGATCCTTTTCGCACAATTCGGACTTTTGTCTTGCGCACCAATACCTTCTTCAGTGCCCCTCGCGCGCGGTGCAACAGCGCCGCGATCGCATTCGGATTTTTGCCGAGTCGTTCAGCGATCTGAACGACGTCCATCTCTTCCATGTAGCGCATCGTCACCACGGCCGATTGTTCCGGCGACAACTTGGCGACCGCGGACCTTAATGCGTTGCGTTCTTCGTCCGCTTCCGACTGATCCACATCGACCGTTGCAACCACGGGCTCTAGAATCTTCTCGCCGTCCTCCAAGCTGCTGGCGAGGATGGGCGTGTGCTTCTTGCGCATGTCCCGAGCCACGTTCTGAACGATTCGGACCAACCAGCTCGATACAGCGCGAGGATTGTCCAGCGTGTTTATCTGCGAAAACGCGCGTAGAACCGCTTCCTGCGTCGCATCTTCGGCGCTCTGTGGATTGCGCAGGATGTTGTACGCAACGCCGTACAGCATCCGGTAATTCTCTTCCACCGCGCCATCGAACCAGCGCCGCGCTTCCTCGGGTTCCAACATGGGCATTGCATGACTCCTGAGTTCTGCGTGTCATGTGCCCGCTATTTAAACGAGCAATACGGCATCGCATGACGCGTGATTTGACAAACTTTTCATTTTTCCAGCGCCTTATTTCCACCGCGAACCGCTTCATGCGTCCGTCTTTGCCAGATCATACAGCGCCGATTTCACCTGACACGCGTTCCAATCCGGCCGCAATTCGCGAATTCGAGCCGCGAGTGCCGCCAGATGCGGCGACGCAAAACTGCTGCCCGTTATCGTCTTGTATCCTTTGTTGGTCCACGCGACTTTCACATTGATTCCGCGCGCAATGTACTCGACGAGCTCACCATTATTCCGGCGAACTTGCATCGGCGGCAAATCGCCCTGGCACGTCGAAAGAACAGTCGGAAAAAACGCTGGGTATTCTTCGGTCTTGAAATCCTGATTGTTGCACGCTGAAACCAGCCAGACGTTGCGGCAAAACGCTTTGTCCACCATACGCTTGTAGCGATCAATGTACTCGCGTCGGCCCGTTCCAAACGAACAATTGACGACATGAAAATTCTGCTCGATCGCCCACTTGAATCCCAGGATCACAAACTCCGACGATCCGCGAATGTTCTCATCTAATACGCGCAGGCTGTGCAATTCAATATCCGGCGCGTTCGCTTTCAGAATCGAACACACCGCTGTGCCGTGCCCATACGCATCGCCGCCCGCGGCGTCGGTACAAATCTCCAAATCGCCATAGGGCCCCGTGCACACTTTCCAGCACGTGATCGGAAAGCCCACCAGATCGGGATGCGAAGGGTCAACGCCCGAATCCATCACGAGCACCCGCACACCCTTTCCTGTGGCGTCGGCGATTTCAGGATACGTAATAGTCATTTATTTCCGTCGATTCCCAATGGCCGTTCCGTCCTCACTCGCGATCCACCTGCCTCAACACGTCCGAAAGCACCAGCCCCAAAAGATACGCCCGCCATTGCAGCGTCTCAAGGTCCTCGCATTTGAACTTCTCGCCGTCAATAGCGTTGATCGCGGAGACGACGCCGCAGATTTGCGAGTCGACCATCACCGGAGCGACGACCATGTTGCGGACGCTGAATTCTTTTTTGATTTCCGGATTCATGAATTCGCCCGGCCCGACGCATAGCGAAATGCCTGCTGTCGCGATCAGCCCGACAACGCTGTCGTTGGCCGCGACGACGACCTTTTCGACGCGGTCGCAATCCTTGCCGGAATTCACCGCCGCTTCGATCCGTTTGCCATCGTTGCTGATCACCCAAAACGTCGATTCGCTCGCCCGGCACGACGAGGCCGTTTCGAGCATAAAACGCCGGATCAATTTCAGGGTTCGCGAGGCGTGACAGAATTCCCAGTTGATCCGGAACGCCGAGGACTTCGGCTGCGGCGCCGGTTGCGTCAGCGGTGTGTCAAAAATGGGGGAGCTAACCATGATTCGAGTTCCCATAATACCCAGTCGTAGCGGAACGAACGCGAGGCACCAACGTCTGCCTCAGCCACCGCTTAACCTTACCCTTATCTTACTATTACATTGCACAAAGCGAAATCAAAGTTTAACGATTTCAAAACCCGACAATCCCCACTCAAAAAACGCGACCAACTGATGCGACCCATCACGCCGTTCGGTTTTTGTCGAGCGGTTGTGCACTTTTGTTGCTTTCAACGTAAGATAACGACGTGAAGTGATATGTTGACAAATATTGTTACGAATATGAAATGAGTATTTTTGGCATATAAGTTCTGATTTATATTTTTAATATAATCAAGGTTGACACTTATAAGAAACTAGCTCAAGTAGTTAAGTTTGGCCTACAACGTGCATTGAGTCTGATATATTTTGTCAGCGAGGGCTCAACAATGTCAAGACGCGGATTTACTTTAATCGAACTTATGATTGTGATTGCCATCATCGCGATCATCACCGCTGTGTCGGTGCCAAATTTGATGCGATCGCGTTTGGTCGCGGATGAAGCTGCGGCCATTGGTTCCTGTAAAGCGTTCGGAAACGCCCAGGAAATGTACCGGCGCACCGATTGGGATGCGGACGGGCATTTGGAATACGCAAAAAACATTGGTCCAAATGGTGGCAATGGCAACGGGGAAAGCCTTTATTTCTGCATCCGGTCCAACGAAGTCATTGCACTGGTTGACAAAGGCATGGCCGACGCCGAAGGGAATCCGACCGACCCCACGATCATTCCGCGAACTGGCTATGTTTTCTACGTCCAACTGGCCTGCGACTATCCGGTCAAGCATTCGTACGTCGACAATGTCAACAATTTGATGGGCGGTTACGGCATCAGTGCCGTACCGATGCGCTACGATGTGTCCGGTATCAACAAATTCCAACTCTCGTCCGACGGTGTTGTCTATCAATTCGACGCGGGCAACAACGTTCATTCCAAGAATTACGACGTGAACCCCAGTAAAGGCTGGATCGCAGCGGAATAGCGCTGCGGAGCCGAAATTCGTTCGGCTCATTCGTCTGCTCGTCAAATTCGATACTGCTCAGCTTATTTCAGGTACTCTGATCCGCGTCCGAGTTCCGGAATGGATTGCGCACCGATTGGCATCGCGAGTTTGGTCCGGAATTTCCGCTTTACTTGCAACAGCGCTCCATCGATTTAAGATGGATTTGAATCTTCACTTTCACTGCCAACTGGAGCGCACCGCATCATGGCCGATTCCGACGCATCCGCTCAAGCGCCCGCACGCAATCCTCAATCCCCAGCTGCTCCCGCTGCGCCCGAAGTTTCATCCGCGCCGCGCGCCGAGGCATTAACCATTTTCAAAGGCTGCGTTTCCCAATGGATGGGAATCAAGAGTTACATCGTCGCCGCCATCGTCCTGCTGATCGGCATTGCCGCCGTGATCTTCGGCTCGCTCGAAAAACACGAACACTTCGAACGCCTCGGCAAGTACGCTGACGTCCTCGGGAAAATCGGTTTCATCGGCGGCCTCGCCATGGTTCTTGCGAGCGTCTTGATGATCCTCTATGTTCGTTTCAGCATCAGCGCCAATCAATACACCATCACCAATCGCCTGATTGAACGCGAATCCGGAATGCTCGTCAAAAAAGTCGACGCACTCGACCTCAGCCGCGTCAAGCACGTCGACATGAAACAAACCTTCTTCGAACGCATGGTCAACATCGGCACCATCGAAATCTACTCCGGCGACAATCAGGAACCGATGCTATTGATCGAAGACCTCCCCGAGCCGCGTCCCATCTACGAAAAACTCCGCGACGCCGTCATCGACATCAGCCGCCGCCGAGGCATCATCGTCGAATAGCTCTGTCCTCACAACATCGACAGCGCGTCCACATCGATCAACGCGTCCGCATCGTTCAGCCGCATCAGCATGTCCGTCATCGCCCCGTCCAGCAATAGCGACACATGTTCGCTCGTGGGCGCCTTGATTAGAATATGCTTTCGAAACGCCTCGCGAATCCGCGATATCGGAGCGTCGCTCGGCCCCAAAATCTTTACGTCTTTGAGCGCACTGTTTGAAGCCACCGTCATCCGCAACGCATCCGCAAACGACATCGAAGCCGAAGCAAGCGCTTCTTTATTCTTGCTCGAAAACACCACCCGAGCCAATCGCGTAAACGGCGGATACCCGAACGCCGAACGCTCTTTCATCTCTTCCAAATAGAACGATTCGAAATCGTGAGCGACCGCGGACTTGATCGAAATATCGCCCGGCAGATGCGTTTGAATCACCACGCACCCGCCCAACGAACTGCGCCCAGCGCGCCCCGCCACCTGCGACAAAAGTTGAAACGTCCGTTCGCGATTTCGAAAATCCGGCATGTGCAGCGCCGTGTCGGCCAGCAACACCCCGACAAGCGTCACCGCCGGAAAATCCAAGCCCTTCGCGATCATCTGCGTGCCGATTAAAATATCCGTCTGGCGATCCTTGAACGCGCCCAGCGTCTGAGCATACGATTCGCTCGTCGTCATCGTGTCGCTGTCCATCCGCGCGATGCGATCCTTCACGCTCGGAAACAACCGCACGATCTCGTCCTCAACGCGCTCCGTCCCCAATCCCCACGTCTTCAATCCCGGAGCGTGGCAGATCGAGCACACATTCGACATCGCGCGTTTCGAGTTACAATAATGGCAGACGAGCGTCTTGTTGTTGCGATGGCTCGCCAGCGCGATATCGCAGCGGGCGCACTTCTCCGTGTTCCCGCAGCGCAGACATTTATTCACCGTCGCAAACCCGCGCCGATTCAAAAACAGAATGGCCTGCTCGCCGCGCGCCAGCGTTTTTTCCAATTCGGCTTTCATCAGCCGGGAAACGATCGTGTACTTTTCATTATCCACATTTTCGCGATTGAGATCGACGACCGCAATCGGAGGCATCGGCTGCCCCGTCGCGCGCTTCGACAAAATCAAGTGCGTGAGCTCGCCCTTTTTCGCGGCGAAATATGTCTCAAAACAGGGAGTGGCACTGCCGAGAATAATTGTCGCCTTCGTGATCTTCGCGAGCGCTACCGCCGCGTCGCGCGCGTTGTAGCGCGGAGCTGCCTGTGACTTGTACGACGAATCGTGTTCTTCGTCGACAACGATGACCCCCAGCTTCGGCAGCGGTGCGTACAACGCCGAGCGAGCACCAATGACGACATCGATCTTCCCCGCCCGAATCAGCCGCCACACTTCCGCGCGATTCCCCTTCTTGTCGTCGCTGGCCAGCACCGCGACGCGATCGCGCCCCAACCGACTTTGAAAACGCTCCGCCGTCTGCGGCGTCAACGCGATCTCCGGCACAAGCACAATCGCCTGCCGCCCCGCCGCAATCGCCGTCTGCAACGCGCGCAGATACACTTCAGTCTTGCCCGATCCCGTCACCCCCTGAAGCAAAAATCCGTTCGCCTCGACCGACGCCAGCGCGGCTTCGATCTCCTTCAGCGCCGCCTCCTGTTCGTCATTCAACATCAGATTCGTCGTTCGAGCCGCTGACGAGTCCGCCGATCCGATCTCAAAATCCGAACGTTCGCTGATCCGCAGCAGCTTCGATTTCTCCAACGCTTTCAACGCCGTTAAAGGAGCGTTCACGCTCGCCAACAGTTCCGCCGCATCCCACGGCTGCGAGCTCCATCGGTCAGACAGGGATTTTAAAATCGCGGCCTGTTTCGCTTTCTTTACAACAAGCGATGCGTGATGAATCATCAATTCATTCGCATTCAAATGCGTCGAAACAAACCGCGTTTTGCGCGCCTTCGTTCCTTCTTTCACACCGATCGGCAGCATCGATTTCAGCACCATCCCCAGCGGGCAAATGTAATGATGAGCCATCCAGCGCGCGAGTTGGACCAGATCCTCAGTCAGCCCCGGCCCATCGCCAAGCACATTGACAATCGGCTTCAATTTCGATGCATCAAACCCGCCCTGCCGAAACGCATCGAGCGACCGTTCCCCCAAATAAAATCCAGCGGCTGTTCCCCTGCCAAAGGGCACAGTCACGCGCATTCCCACCTGGAGTTTTTCGAAAACGCCGTCAGCAATATAAGTGAATGAATGGCGCATCGGCCGCTCGAGCGCGACTTCTGCGAGCCGCTCAAAGTTCACCGGAGTCGGGGGGATCGCCACTTTCTTCGGCACCGGTTTTTTCGCCGCTTTCACCGCCAACGTCGGCTCGGGATCGCCGAACAAGTCAAGCGCCGGAGGAGCGTGCATTTTCTTGGCCATGATCTCAACAGAGTAACGCAAATCTTTCCGACGCGCTAGAGCAACTCACGTTTGAATGTACACGCATCTGCTTGCGGCGGGCAAGCTGTCTCTTCGTTGCTCTCGCACGCCGTATCTACTCAATACGGCTTAGCTCGAGCGCCTCGATCCTGCATGCCCGGCGCGGCGCATCTGCATGTACATTCAAACGTGAATTGCTCTATTCCCTCTCTCCTCGAAAAAGGAGGTAATAGCAAATGTCCTACGATCCCGCGTTCTTTTAACTCGCCCAAAGATCATAGGCCCGCTTCGCAAAATAGATCCCGACCGCCGTCATCACAAACAAAGGCGGCATCGCCAGACACAATTGAAACCAGCAATAAACGACGTAATAAATTGCCAGCGGCAGATATTTCAACGACACGCACAGCGGCAAGACCAGATCGAACAACAACGCAACAACAAAGATGCCAAAAAACCCAACGAAACCCCCGCCCAGCACCGAAACGAAATGCGACCACCGGCTCGGCATCGGTTCGTTGTGAAACGGCAGCGCCAGCATCAACCACGCCCACGAACCGGCCAACGTGCTCGAAAGCGTGATCGCCACCAACGCGATTTCTGCGACTGAAAGAGTACGTTCTCCGTTGTCGCTCAGAACTGACAGAAGCGTAAACGCCGGGACCAGTGCCAGCATCATCGCCCAAATATCCGTGATGTAGAATTGGATCGACAACCGTTCCGGGCGCAAAATGCGGCGATACAACACAAACAGCGTTCCGCCGTACAGCGCAAACCAGAAGACGGAAAACAACGGATTGCCCGTCGGCACAGGTGCGAATGCATCCACATATGATCGCGGCCAGCGGTAGAAATCAAACGGCGAATCCGGATTCATTCCTTGCTCCCGCGTTGGGGACATGACAAACCCGTTCACATTGTCGCATGAAATGCGTCACGCAAAAAGAAAAAAGGGACGGCATCTCTGCCGTCCCTCGCTAAGAAACAGTTCGAATTCAAGGCGCTTTGAGAGCGGTTTTCAAATGTCTGAAGACAAATCTGCTTGCGGCGGTCTGCGCGGTACTTCGTCAGACTCGCTTAACGTAGTCTCCAAATACGTTTCGCTCGTCTTCCTCGTCCCGCTTGCCCGGCGCGGCGCATCTTTGTCTC
>JANXLS010000345.1 GCA_025355035.1 Planctomycetota bacterium
GAAAATTCGTCTGGCTGGACAAGGTGCGCCGGGAATGGGCGGAGGATTGCGCGGGGATCTGCTGCTTCTGGTCGAACTCGAACCCAACGAAAAATTCCGCGTGAACGAACGCGATTTGACGACGGACTTGCTACTCGCGCCGTGGGAAGCCCCATTGGGCGCGGAAGTCACATTGGCAACGCTAGGTGGAAATGTGTCGCTGAAAGTGCCGATGGGTTCCAGCAGCGGACAAAAAATGCGCTTAAAAGGGAAGGGCATCCCGAATCCACGTGGCGAAGCAGGCGATCTCTTCGCTGAACTGAAGATCGTTTCGCCGAAATCGCTGACGAAAAAAGAAACGGAAATGTGGGAGGCATTGAAGGCAGAATCGAAGTTCAATCCGCGTAGCGTTTAATGTGCGGCATGAATTGGATCTATGGGTTTTGCGGCGTCCCGCCAACATCGCACCGCAATCCACCGTCGTCGGATTACGACAAGCCGCATCATGCGCGATCTTCAATGATCTTCCGCCCAAAGAACGGCTTTTCGGGCTCAGGTAGTTTTTTCCAGTCATCGGGATTTTTTGCGGCGAGCGACCGAAAGCCGCTGACGACGGCGGTGAAATAGCCCCGCATGTGCTCGCGGTACGGCGACATTTCTTCCAAGTCCAATTCCATCAATGCGGTCAAAGCGACGCTTTCGCCGGACATCTCGGGCGTTTTCTCGGCGATGTCGAGTGCTTTGAAGGCCCATGCAAAATAGCGGTCGCCCAAACGACGGGTGAGCCAGAATTCCAATTCAAAAATTCCGTATAATCGTTTGTTAAATTTCGCCGATTCGAGCGTCTCTGTGATAATCGAAGTGGATTCGTTGTCTGGAAGTGGCCGGCCGCATTTGGGGCAGGCTAGTGTTTTTGCATAAGGAATCCACTCGAGTTGGCAGGCAGGACAGGCGTAATCGATTTGCGATTTGATGGTCATTTTAGATACGGCTCTTTCTATGGAAATGTGCTTTAAATGCCTGAAGAATGTTGCATGATCAAGGCACTCCACTTTTCATTATAAGGGCTATTGCGAAAAAAACACCGGGTTACGGAATGCTTTTAGCTTTAGTTCCACTATCACAAGCGACGATAAGAATGTTCATAGATTCTTGGAGGATCTTTTAGAGCATGATCAATCGCCGCTTTGGTTTATTGAAATATTTAACGCCGTTTGTCGCCGCCGCCGCGTTCGTCTTGAACTGCGGTGCCCGTGCGGCTGAAACGGCTCCAACAGTGCCTTCCGAATCGGACGGGATGAGTTGGTGCCAGGTCAAGGCGGGTACGGTCCACATGCGCATGGGACCGAACACGTCGACTCAAGTTTTCTCCGATCTCCACGGTGGCGAATACATTCGGGCGAAGACGGTCCAGAAGGAAAAGGACTGGCTCGAAATGGAATGGCCCAAGAACATTCCGGCGTGGGTACAGAAAAGCAACATTGCAACGATGGATGGAAAGAGCGGAACGGTCCGAACCGCAAAGGCGCGCATCATGTCAAACGGCGCTTCAACTGCAGCGGAATTGGCCGCATTGAATCGCGGCGCCAATGTCGTGATTGTGGGCGAAACCGGCGACTGGTATCGCGTTCAGGCGCCATCCGCCGCGCGAGCGTACGTCAGCGCTAAGTTCGTTGTCATTGGAGTGCAGGCTCCGCAGGATTTAGCGAATCCTCTTCAAGAAAAAAAGACTGCCGGAAAAATTCAGGCGGAACGAACTGCGGATAGCGTTGCGTTGCCGCAGTCGTCGCGCGCTCAACAGGAGATCGACGCGAACCCCGCGGACGTGGTCGTGGTGCAGCGCCAGATTAACTTCCCGAATGCATCGAACTCCATTCACTCGGATGGAGTCAAGGCTGCGGTTGTTGAGATTCCTTCAAAAAAGGCTGCGCCTGTAGCGCCGGCAGTCGTCACGGTGTCGCCGGATGAAGCGATGTTTGGCCCGGCCGAGACATCGGCTCGAAGCAAGAGCAATGACGACGAACTGGTTGCTCAAACGATCGCGGCAAAGAAAAAGTCGGATCAAGCGGTAGCGGCTCGGATTGCTGCGGCGGAGCGCAAACGCGCGGATGACGAGGAACTGGCGCGCTCAACGGCGGAAGCCCGTCGACTTGAAATTGAAAAGCAGACGAACGAACAAGTCGCATTGAAAAAATCGTTGGAAGTTGAAATCGCGAAGTTGGCGGATGCTCGAAAGAAGGCTGAAGCGGAGGAAACGGCGCGTGTCGCGAGCGAGAAGAAGCGGCTCGACGATGTCGAAGCGGCTCGCGTTGCGGCGGATGCTCGGAAGAAAGCGGACTTGGAGGAGCAGTCACGCTTCGCGTCTGAACGCAAGAAGCTCGAGGATTCTGAAAAAGAACAAGCGTTGGTTACGTCCCGCAAGAAGGTTGAGATTGAAACGCAGACGCAGGTCATCGCGGCAAAGAAAAAAGTTCTTGAAGACGAACTGGTGCGATTGAGCGACGCGAAATTGAAGGCGGAAGTCGACGAGAAGAATCGCATCGCCTCCGAAAAGAAGCGATTGGCCGAAGCGGAAAGTGAGCGGATCGCCGCCGAATCGAAGAAGGCTGAATTGGAAGAGCATACTCAGAAAGCTGCTGAGAAAAAGAAGGCGCTTGAGGTCGAAATCGCGCAATTGGCGGCGGCGAAAAAGAAGGAAGAGCTGGATGCCACGGCTCGGGCAGCTCGTGAGAAAAAATTGATCGAAGAAGCTCAAATGTCGCGCAAGGAAATTGAAGCACGACGCAAGAGCGAAGCGGAAGAGTTAGCCAAAAAAGAAGCAGAGAAGAAGCGCTTGGACGAAGCCGACGCCGTTCGCTCTGTGGCGGATGCGAAGCGTTTGGCTGCGTTGGCCGATCAGGAAAATGCTGCTATTGGGCGCAAGAAGGCGTTGGAAGCGGACATTGCCAAGCTCGACGCTGAAAAACAGAAGTACGAAAAAGACGCGGTGCAGCGCACGGTGTCGGATAAGAGGTTGGCCGAAGCCGTCGAATTGGCTCGCGTGACAAGCGAAAAAAAGCATGCGGAAATTGTTGAACTGACGAAATTGGCTTCTGAGAAAAAGCGTTTTGCTGACGAAGAAGCGTCGCGTGCGAAACTGGCTCAGGAAGCCGCGCAAAAGGCGACAGAGAAAAAGCAGGTGGAAGAATTGGCCGCGCAGAAGGCCGTCGAACGCAAGCGCGCCGAAGAAGTCGAGATTGCGCGACTTGCGACGGAAAAGAAACGCGTAGCTGAAGAAACAGCGCGGATTGCCGGCGAAAACGCGAAGAAGCTTGAGCAGGAAAAGGCTCGGCAGGAAAGTCAGCGCAAGCTTGCGGAGTTGGAACAGGCGCGAATCGTTGAAGAAAAGAAAGTGGCCGCGGCAAAGTCAATCAAGCTGCCTGATCTGATGAACGAAGAAACGACCGCTCCGGAAATAAAGGGCGTCAAGTTGGTTTCGGATCGACCGATCATGCTGAGCGAAAGCGATTTGAAACTCGATAAGGGCGAGCCGACGGAGACAAATTACAATTCGAATTATGTCCCTCAAAGCGTTCGCGATATTCAGAAGAAATACGTCGTACCGAAGGAAGCTCCGAAGCGCGTACAGAATGTGGCGGAAGTGATCGAGGTGGATACGCCGATCCCGACATCCAAGAAACAGAATTCCGAGCCGATGCCGCCACCTGCGTCGAAGCCATCCGCGCCGAGCCATTCGGGCGAGTCTGTGGATCTTCCTCCGCGCGCAATGAACATACCTTCTGCGCCGGTCGTGCCGAGTGGTCCGGCCGTGGTCCGGGTCACGGATAGCACCTATGCGCAGGAAATTGAGAATTACAAGGGAGCAGTGCTGGTTGATTTTTCAGCGACGTGGTGCGGGCCGTGCCAGCGATTGAAGCCGACGATTCACGAATTGGCTGAAGAGTTCCGCGGACGGGTGAAGGTTGTGATGATCGACATCGATGAATCGCCGAATACGGCGCGGCGCTTTGGTGCGAACAGTATTCCGATGCTGATGATGGTCAAGAATGGCCGTTCGGTCGAGACGCATGTTGGCGCGCAACCGAAGGATTATCTGCAAGGCTGGATGCAGAACAATGCAGATGCGCCGAACCAGACGCCGACGCCAACGAGCACGGGACCCAACGTGAAGCCGAAGGGTGTTGGGATGAATTTGATTCCGACCGAAAAGCGCTATGTTGTTTCGGATGTTGGGACGTTGGAGCGTGTCGGAAGTTCAGACATCGAAGGCGTGAAGTATGTGCTTCGAACGAATGGATCGGTTGGACGATACGTCATCGAGCCGTCGGATGTGGACATGAGTCCGATGGTGGGCCGAACGATTTCGATCACGGGAACGAGCATCGGCCGGACGTACGCGGATGTGTCGGTGATTCAGATGAAGAGTGCTGCGACGTTCGGATGACGCGGGAGTTCAGGGAGTGAGTGTCACTCCACCGCGCTGGAAAGTTTCCGCTAATTTGACGGATGAATTGGCTGCAAAAAAAGCGAGAATGCCCAACGGCGTTCTCGCTTTTTTTTATGAACACGGCGAAATTGTGAGCATGAGGTGAGGGGAAATGGGCGTGAATTCGGAACTGGCGCATCGTGCGTGTATTGCATTGGGTGCGAATCTCGGCGATCGGGAAAGTACGCTTGCGCGGGCCGTCGAGATGCTGCGGAAGCGCACGAATGTTCACGTGCTGGCGGTTTCGAGTTTCATCGATACGGCTCCGGTCGGAGGCCCCGCGGGGCAACCGCGATATTTGAATGGCGCTGCGGTTTTGGCAACGTCGCTGACGCCGCGTGAGTTGTTGAATGTGCTGCTCGAGATGGAGTGCGAACTGGGGCGAGACCGTTCGTCGCATGAGCGAAATATGCCGCGCGTCGTGGATTTGGATGTGCTGCTTTATGACGACGTGATTGTGAATGAAACGGGATTGGAGTTGCCGCACCCGCGACTTTATGAGCGGCTGTTCGTGTTAGAGCCGCTCTGCGAGATAGCGTCGGAATGGGTGCATCCGATTCTGAAAAAACGGATGGATGAATTGTTAGACGGTGTTCGGTAAAACTATTTATCCACTTCCACTGCCTTTGATGGATTGTCGTCGGCCAACAGGTTGATGGGGCCGGAACTGCCGTTATCGAGATCAACGTCCAGTTCGGAGTAAATCCATTTTCCGTTCTTCTTTGTTGCGACTGCGTGAATTGTGCCGGAACCGTTGGGGCCGGAGATCGGGATGGAGAGGTTGGCGTCCCCGTCGGATGTGCCATTCGTGTTGACATTGCCTGAGACAAAAACGCCTTCTTTGATTGGCGTGCCCATTTGCTTTTGGAGTTCGACGCTGGATTTGGCGGTTTCTACCGAATGCTTGTAGACGTCCGAGGATTTGATAGCTCCAAAGACGAGAACGAGTATCAGCGTAACGAACCCGCCGCACAAAACGAGGGAACCGATGCAGCCGAAGACGAGCGCTTTAACTCCGAAGCCGAGGCAACCGGATTTCTTTTCGGGAGGAATTGAGGTGGGAGCGGGATTCGATCCGTCTGACATGTGTTGTCCCTTTCGAATGCTCGATTCGTGAAAACTCAAATTGATCACGAGCTGATTGTTTCGCACGTCGCGCAGAGCGTAGCATATCGTCTTCGGATCAATCACAACAGCGCAGTTTACCTGGATCTTCGCATCCATGCAGGACGTTGAAAAGCCCTGACAGGGACAGGCGTTTGAGTCGTGTGTTGTTTCAATTTTATGAATGCTGAGTAACATGGGACGAAAACAGTCGAGGCTTTGGCCTCAGACCCAAACAGGAGCCGTTTACGCAGATGCCCAAGCGAATTTTGTCCGGCGTTCAACCTTCGGGAAAGCTTCATCTCGGGAATTATTTTGGGGCGATTCAACAGCACATCGCGTTGCAGGATGGCGATTATGAGCGCTTTTATTTCATTGCTGATTTTCACGCGCTGACGACGGTGCAGAACGCGCCTCTGTTGCGCGACTACATTAAAGGAGTGGCGATCGATTATCTCGCGCTGGGGTTGGACCCCGCGAAGTCGGTGTTCTTCCGTCAAAGCGATGTTCCGGAAGTGCAGGAGATTGCGTGGATGTTTTCCTGCGTGACGGGTATGGGGCTGCTGGAGCGCGCGCACAGCTACAAGGACAAAATCGCGAAGAACATCAAGCCGACGGTCGGACTCTTCTATTATCCGTTGCTGATGGCGGCGGACATTTTGATTTACAAACCGCATCTCGTGCCGGTCGGACAAGATCAGGTTCAGCACGTCGAGATGACGCAGGATATGGCTGGGTATTTCAATCAGACGTTCAAGTGCAACGTCTTCATTCGGCCTGAGGCTCGGATGGGGCAGGCACCGAAAGTGCCGGGCGTGGATGGGGAGAAGATGAGCAAGTCGTATGGCAACACGATCGATTTGCAGATGGACGGCAAGGAATTGAAGAAGGTTGTCATGGGCGTGAAGACGGATAGTACGCCGGTCGAGCAGGCGAAGAACCCGGATACGTGCAACGTGTTTGCGCTGTACGCGCTGTTTGCGAACGACGATGAGAAAGCGGCGTTGGCGGCTCGGTACAAGGCGGGCGGGATGGGGTATGGCGACGCGAAGAAATTGTTGCTCGACAAAGTGTCGGATTATTTCGGGCCGTATCGGCAGAAGCGTGCGGAGTTGGTCGCTCGGCCGGATTACGTCGAGGACGTATTGCGGGAAGGGGCAAAGAGGGCGCGCGAGGTGGCTCGGGCTACGTTGAGTGAGGCGAAGACGGCTTGCGGGCTGGCTTGATGACGAACGGCGAACGGCTTTTTTAAGCGCGGATTTTCGCGGATTCACGCGGATAAATATGGGGGAGGGGTGGGGATGTGGGGCGATGTGGGCGATTGTTGCGATGCGGGGGTGCTTCGCTTGCGTTGATTGCTTCGCTTTGTCGTGGGGCGGAAACGGGGCGGGGGTGGCCGCTTTGGGATGGGAAAGAGGCGGTGGCGGATTATGCGCAACGGGTGAATCTGCCGCCGACGAAAACGTTTGATCTGGGGAGAGGGATTGCGCTGGAGATGGTGTTGATTCCGGCGGGGAAGTTTACGATGGGAACAGCTCCGCCTAAGGAACCGGCGGTAACGGTGATCGGGGCTCAGGGGATTTTCATTGCGGGATGGGTGGGGTTTGCGGTGCTGCTGCATCTCCTGATCAAGAATCGACGCGGGAAGTTCAACTTTTCGCTGGGATGGTTGGTGGGGATGATGGTTGCGTGCGGGTTGATGGTCGGGGGTGTTGCGCGGTGGATTTGGGCGCTGGACGAGAGTGTGCGATACATGGAAGCGGTTGAACGACAAAAGCTCATTTTTGAAAATGAACGACCCCCGCGCGAAGCGGTCGTATCGGCACCGTTTTACATGGGGAAATTTTCAGTCACTCAAGACCAATACGAAATTGTTGTTGGAATTAATCCATCGCAATTCAATTCGGGAAAAGGTTCTGTTCTCCCGAGTACAGGCGCGTACCCCGTGGAGCGAATATCGTGGTACAATGCTCGCCAATATTGTTTGAAACTTCATGACTATTTGAAGGATACAGGGCGGGGAGTAGCGATGTTTAAACTTCCAACCGATGAACAATGGGAATTTGCGTGCAAAGCGGGAACAACGTCATTTTTTAGCTCGGGTGATGCGCCAGGGAACTTGACCCCTGAAGGTTGGTTTGATCAGAACAGCGGTATGCGTCCGCATCCAGTCGGCCAGAATAAACCCAACGCATTCGGATTGTACGATATGCACGGCAATGTGCGGCAGTGGTGTCAGGGATATTTTGATCAAACAATAAATTTGGATTATCGAATAACGCGAGGCGGATCATTTAGAAGTTCGTGGAAAGAATGTCGATCGTCCGCAATAAATAAAAATAAGGCAGCCTCGTTGGACGATGACGTTGGTTTTCGCATCATCATGCCTGTTGAATAAAAAAATAAGGGCGGCTGGAACGCCGCCCCCTCCCGGTACACTTTTGTTTAGAGCGGTTTTCAAATGTCTGAAGACAAATCTGCTTGCGGCGGTCTGCGCGGTACTTCGTCAGACTCGCTTAACGTAGTCTCCAAATACGTTTCGCTCGTCTTCCTCGTCCCGCTTGCCCGGCGCGGCGCATCTTTGTCTC
>JANXLS010000406.1 GCA_025355035.1 Planctomycetota bacterium
CCTGAGTCTTGCGGCGCGCTTCTTCCTGCAACGATCCGGCTTCCGAAACGCGACCGCGTTGAGTCGTGTCAAATTGGTTGCCGAACGACAGGTGTTCGTGAATCGCCGTGACCTGCTTCTTGTCCGCTTCTTCCATCCGGATAATCGCAATCAAATCCTCAACGAGTCGCATGCGCTGGATGTCGAGCAACTGGTGGATTGCGTCGATCGAAAGAACTTTCAACCGGAAGAGTTGCGGCTCGGAGGCCTTGCGCTTTGTCGGACACCAATCGTACGCTTCGGCCCAATACTCGATCATGTCGCTGGGTTGTAAATTGAGTTCCGTGAGCGCCCATTCTTGATTAAAATCGAGTTTTTGTACGCTTCGGCCAAATTCCCCCGTGAGGTCAAACGTGCCGTCGACGACAGGCGTGCTGGAATCGATGACCGCTTGCGGCGCATTCTGCCCGCCGGCTGGAGCGGGCGGCGTGATCATATGGTAGCGCTTGAATTTGATGAGCGATTTTTGCAGACCGAAATCGTCCTCCGCCGTCACGCCGAGGGACACGATCGCGTTGGGCGAGACTTCCAAATCGGCCGCCGGGCGACGCCACGTCACGCGCGGCAGTGCGTCTTGCTTCACGAAGATCTTGTGTCGGATTTTGTTCTTGCTGTTGTCCAAATCATCGTTGTCGATGAGCGTGAGTTCGTAATCCTTCGACACATCCAAATCGATCTGAGCGACGAACGTTTTGCCGTCCGAACCGAATTCCGTAATCGTGCGCGGCTGATCGTTGCCCAGTTTTAACTGCGCTTCTTTCAGCGCTTTGTTGGCCGTGACGGTGATCGTCGCTTTCGTCCCGGCAACACCCGTCAATGCCGTGTCGCGCTTGGGCTCGCTGGGCGTATCGGAAATGTACGACGGGTAATTGTAAACGATGTCAAGGTTTTCCATCCGCGGACGATCGACGGCGCGGACTTTGTGTTCTTCGCTGGTGTTGTCGCCAGCGATGATCGTGTAGGTGAAATCTGCGTTGACCGGGTTGTATTCGAATTCGAATTCCTGCACGCGCGAATTCTGTTGCAGATCGACGACCGAACGAACAGTCGTAATCGGTTCTTTCGCTCCGTAGCCGCTGCCGTGATTGAAGCGGATGTACGCGATGCTCGGAAGCACACCCGAGACTTCGGCAACGATCTTGAGCGACTCGTTGCGCGGCGCGACAGTTTCGGCGGGACCGGCTTTGAGGCGGATTTCGGTCTGAACGGGATAGGGCATCAACTTCGCAAACGGATTCGACAACCGG
>JANXLS010000441.1 GCA_025355035.1 Planctomycetota bacterium
CCGCGGGCAAGAGTCGGCGGGGATCGTCACCTCCGATGGCAAGAAGGTCCATTACAAAAAGGGAATGGGCCTCGTCACCGAAGTTATTGAAATTTCCGATCTCGCCGCGCTGCCGGGCCACATTGCCGTTGGGCATGTTCGCTACTCGACGACCGGTTCGAGCAGCACCCAGAACGTCCAGCCGCTGCTCGTGGATTATTCGCGCGGACCGATCGCCGTCGCCCACAACGGAAACCTCGTCAACGCCAAACGGCTGCGCGACGAACTCGAAGCCTCTGGTTCGATTTTCCAGACATCAACCGACAGCGAAGTGTTGCTGCATCTGATGGCCAAGCCGACGGAATTGAATCGCGACGAACATCTGGCGCATTGTCTCCGCCAAATGAAAGGTGCATACAGCCTCGTCATCATGACGCGCGATCAGCTTATCGGCGCGCGCGATCCGCAGGGATTCCGACCGCTGATTCTCGGACGCATCGCAACGGTTCCGAATCTCGCCCAGATCGGCGAAGGGTACGTCCTCTGCAGCGAATCGTGCGCGCTCGATCAGATCAAAGCCGAATTTATTCGCGAAATCGAACCCGGCGAAATCGTGACGATCGATGCCGACGGCGTGAAGTCGTCGCGTATCGTCCCGAAGGAAGAGTGCAAGTCGTCGCACTGTATTTTTGAGCATGTTTATTTCGCGCGCCCGGATTCGCATTTCTTCGCCGACGATGTTCACGCCGTCCGCATCAAATTGGGCGCGCGTCTGGCCATTGAACATCCCATCGAAGCGGACATCGTCTTCGCCGTTCCGGATTCGGGCAACGCTGGTGCGATCGGGTACTCGCGGCAATCCGGCATTCCGCTCGATATGGGCTTCATTCGCAATCATTACGTTGGACGCAGTTTCATTAAGCCGAACCAGAACGAACGCGAAAGCACGGTCGCGATGAAATTCAACGTCGTCCGCAGCGCAGTGCGCGGCAAGCGCTGCGTGGTGGTCGAAGACAGTTTGGTGCGCGGAACAACGTTTAAACATCAGGCGCAAATCCTGCGACAGGCCGGAGCGAAGGAAGTCCATCTGCGCATTACTTGCCCGCCGACTCGCCACGCGTGCTACTACGGAATCGATTTTCCGCGCAAGGAAGACCTGATTGCTTCGCGCATGAATTCAACCGCTGAAATCGCGAAATGGCTGGGCGTTGATACGCTGGGATACATCAGCCTCGAGGGCCTTCTTGCGGCGGTTTCAAAACCGGCATCCAATTACTGCACGGCGTGCTGGACTGGAAAATATCCTGTCGAACCGGAAGACGCGATGGACAAGTTTGCAATGGAAATCAACACCTTCCGCGGCGAAACGCCGAAGACGTCCGGGTCGTAAAATAATGTGAGCGGGTTCCCATTGCGAAGAACGATGCGCCAGTGGTGAACCCGAGTTCCTTTAGTGGCGGCGACAGTGGCACCCGAAAAGTTTCAACGGAGATTTCATGAAGAACGGTCTTACTTACAAAGACGCGGGCGTTGACATTCACGCGGGGGACGCGATTGCCGATGACATTGGGCAGCTCGCGCGAAAGACTTACGGCCCCGAAGTCATAGGCGGTGTCGGTGGCTTTGCTGGACTGTTTTCAATGGGCGGTGAAATCAGCTTGCTGCGCGGCTTGTACAAAGACCCGGTGCTCGTCGCGTGCACGGACGGCGTCGGCACGAAGCTGAAGATCGCGTTCATGACGGGACGGCACGACACTGTCGGCATTGATCTCGTTGCGATGTCGGTCAACGATTTGATCATGCAAGGCGCGGAGCCACTCTTTTTCCTCGACTACATCGGTATCGAAAAGAAAGACCCGAAGGTCTGCCACGACTTGATGATTGGCGTCGTGGCGGGCTGCAAGAAAGCCGGATGCGCGCTGTTGGGCGGCGAGACCGCTTCGCTCCCGGCGATGTACGCGAAGGGCGAATACGATCTCGCCGGATTCTGCGTCGGCGTGATCGAACGCGGCAAGATCATTGACGGCAAGAAAGTGGCGGCAGGCGACGTGGTGATCGGCGTGCATTCCAGCGGCCTGCACAGCAACGGCTATAGCCTCGCGCGGCAAGCGCTTCTCGACGTCGGCGGCTATAAACTCGACGAAGTCATCCCTGAATTTGGCCGGACGCTTGCCGACGAGTTGCTCGAACCGACGATTATTTATGCTGACGCGGTCCGCGCCATTTTGAAACATTATCCGGTGAAGGAAAACGTTCACGCGATGGCGAACATCACCGGCAGCGGCCTTCCCGGCAACGTTCCGCGCACGATCCCGAATGGCAAGATCATTAAGATTCAAAAGGGATCGTGGCCTGTTCCGCCCGTGTTTACCCTGATCCAACAAATCGGCAACATCGCTGACGCCGAAATGTTTGACACGTTCAACATGGGCGTCGGGATGACGATCACGTGCCCGAAGTTCAATGCCAACGCGATTCAGAAAATCCTGCGTGAAAACGGCTGCGAAAGCAGTCTGATCGGCCACATCGAAGACGCCGCCGACGCAAACGCGGAAGCCGTCGTCCACTTGGTTTGATGTCTGCCGAACAGCGTGATTGGAGCACCCGGTGGCGAAAAAGCGCGGCTCGAAAGACACACCGAAAGACGAACCGGGTGGCATGTTCGCGGAGCTGGATCCATATGCTTCCCCCTTACCTCGCGAGCGGAAACAGCAGCCCTCGCCGGCCCCCTCCCCGAAAAGAGATGGCAACGGCAGCTCAACCCCTCCCACTGCTCTGCCGGGATCCGATCCGTTTCGATTGACGCCCGATCAAAAAGCGGCGCTCGATCTGACCTCCAATCGCGTCATTTCCGCGAGCGCCGGGACCGGAAAAACACACACGCTGACGGCGCTTTATCTGGGATTGCTGGAAGGCCGTCTCGCGCCCGGCGGAACGTTGCTGGATGAAGATGAGTGGCTTGAAAAAGCCCGCGCTGGAACGTTGACTCCGATGCGTCCGGGCGAAATCGTCGCCGTGACTTTCACCGAAAAAGCCGCCGCCGAACTGCTCGAACGCACCCGCGCCGCGCTTGAACGCGAATTGAAGCGCGACCTTCCCGACAGTCTGAAAGAGCACCTGACGCGTAGCCGCAAAGAATTGTTCGGCGCACCGGTCTCGACGATCCATTCATTCTGCGCGCGACTGTTGCGCGAAGCCGGAGCGGACGGACCCGTCCCCGCTGCGTTCACCGTGCTCGATGCCGAAGAAGCCAGAGACCTGTTCGACGACGCGCTCTCGACCGCCGCCGCTGAGATGTTGGAAACGGAAGACTTTCCGAATGTCCAAAAGCTTGCACTGGAAGCCGGTGTTTTTACGCGGCGTTCGGGCTTGATCGATTCGGGTCGAAGTCTGATCGACGCGCTCCGCACTCGCGGACTGCCGAGCAGTGCGTTAATGCCGCGCAGCACAACGTCGCTCGAAACAATCCGAGCGTGGCTGCTTATTTTTTACGACTCAGTCGCAGCCGTTCCAGAGAAGGGGAAATCAAAGCCCAAGCCCGAATTGCGCGCGCTATGTGCCGCGCGTGAATTGCCGGAGACGTTTGAAGCCGCGCGTATTTTAACACTCAAGATTCGACCGCTGACGAAGTTCGCGTGGTTCGAAAATTCGACGACGATTGAGAATCCGTTCAACCGAATTTTGGAAGCGTGCCACGCGCCGTACGCGGAGGCGATGGCCGCGTTCATCGAACGCGCGCAGCACAATTATACCGCCGCAAAACGTAAAGCGGGCGGTGTGGATTTTGACGATCTGATGCTGGCCTGCAAGACGCTTTTGGGCGCGGAAAAAGTGCGACGGGGGCATTTGCTGCCGACAGAACCAGCAGTGGAGCAGGTTGGATATCGGTTCGTCTTGATCGATGAATACCAGGACACCAATCCGCTGCAGCGCGATATTTTAATGGGCGTTGCATTTCCGAACGGGAACACGAGCGGCATCGCGCGGCTGGGAGTGGTCGGCGACATCAAGCAGTCCATTTACGGTTTTCGCGGTGCCGACGTCACGTTGATGGAAGAAGCCTGTCGCGTGTTCAACCCTTCGCCGCTGCGCGAAAACTTTCGCAGCCGCAAACGCGTGATTGATTTTTTAAACGAACTGTTTTCATCCGTCTGGCCTCGCGACAGCGGTCGCTTTCGTTATGACGATTCACACCGCCTCGATCCCGCCGGCGACGCCATGCGCCACGGTTGGGATGGCCCTGCCGGTGAAGTGATTGTCTGGAACAAGAACGACGACACCAAAGCCGAACGGCACCGCCAAAATCAGGCGTTTGCCATTGCGCGACGCATCCGTTCGTTGGTTGCTCCGGGCCTGTCCCGCGAACTTGTTCGACCTGTGATATGGGACAAGGGTGCGACGGCTCCGCGCACGTCGGTCCGTTACGGCGACATCGCAATTCTCTCGCGCAGTTTGAAAAACCTGCGCGTCCCGCTTCAACTCGCTTTGTCGTACTTTCGAATTCCGTTTCGCATTCTGAAGGGAATGAGTTTTTTTACGCGCCCGGAGATCATCGATGTCACAAACTTGTGGGCCGTCGCGTGCGACAGCAACGATTCGTTTTCGCTTGCCGGTTTGCTCCGTTCTCCCTTCATCGGGTTGAGCGATGCGGGACTGTGGCACGTCTCGGACGACGTGCTCACGCCGCACGCGTCGGATGAGAAAACGACGCTCGCGGAAAAAGTTCTGAACATCGCTTCCGACTTAAAACTGCAAGCTGCGTTGAACTCCGACGACCTCGCCGCATTACGCCGCGCCGCGCGATTTCTCACTCACGCCACGGAATGGCGAGGCCGCAAGACGGCCGTCGAAATTTTGGATTGGATGCTGACCGAAACCGGCTTTCTGAGTGTCCAGGCGATGCAGCCGCACGGCGAAGTTGCAGTCGCTGCGGTGCGCAAAGCGATCGAACTCTCGCGCGCTTACGAGACGCGTGGCAACCGACATCTGAGTGATTTTGTGCGTTGGATGCGCGAACGTGCCGACACCGAATGGGACGACGCCGGTGCGTCCGGGCAGGATTTCTCGGCGGACCTGCCGGTCGAAGAAGACGAAGTTCAGATCGGCACGATCCATTCAGCAAAGGGCCTTGAATTCCCAATCGTTATCATCGCCGACGCGGGGGCGTCCAGTCCGCCGAACAACGCGTGGGCGACATTTTCAACGGAACATGGCTTGGGCCTGCGCCTGGGTTTTGAGTTCGGCGGCTTGAAAGCGGTCGCCGATTCCAATCACGAAGCGAACTCAGAGAAATCGAAGTCCGAGGAGAACGCCGAACGGCTGCGCCTCCTTTATGTGGCGCTGACGCGCGCGCGTGAATACGTCATCCTAGTCGGCGAGGCGGGAACGGGCGAAACGAATTGGCGAAAGTTGATCGACGTCTACCGCGCGGCTCATCCGGAGGTACTTGTCGAAGTCCCGGCAAATCACGTCGAGCTCAAAGCAGTCACCCCGGACGACGTTGCCGGGTTGCTTGAATTCAGCAACGGAACCGCGCGCATTCGCGACGAGCTTATTTCGCCAACAGACACTACGATACGAAACGATGCGAAAGCGTACGCGTCAAGCGAGGCGTTGATCCCGGCACAAGAACTTCGCGTCAGCGTGTCGCGCCTGGCGCTCTGGGCTTGGTGTCCGCGCCGAGCTGCGTTCGCGGCGTGTGGAATTGAAGGCAATGCGCCGGCACGAATTTCGGACGATAGCGATGCGCCGACGCAAGACGGAGAGGACGTTCTGAGCGGCGTCGCTGTGGGTGCGCAGGAAACGGAAGTCGATAGCAGCATTGATGCGCGGGCGTTGGGCACAGCGGTTCACGCAGCGTTGGAAACATTCTTCGGAGCAGACGAGCCGTTTTCGAAAGAGACGGAACTGCTCGCGGCCGAGCGTTTTTCGCGCGAGTTGCAACGCGCAAATGCTCCGGACGATCCCGTCGTGAAGTCGACCTACGATCGCGCATTGGCGCTGGTGCGATCCGACTGGGGGCAGTGCATTCTGGCGTTGAACGTGGAGGACCGAAGTGTTGAAACACCGTTCCGCTGGCGCATCGATTTGAATGTCCGAACACACCTGACGCTGATCGGCCAATTGGATTTGATCGCGAAAACGGCGGCGAACACGTGGCAAGTCGTCGATTACAAATTGGCGGCGTTGAAGGGACAATCGCGCGATTCGGAATCGGTGGTCCGGTACGCTTGGCAGGCGGGAATTTATGCGCGCGTCGCTGCGCAGATTTTGCATACGCCAAACGAAAACGTCACAGCGGCACTGGCGTTTTTACGCGACGAATCCGTCACGCCTCAAAGCGTCGAATCGCTCGGATATAAAAAACTTCTTGATGGAACAATAAAAGATGTCGCAAAACAATTCGTAGTTGCGTCTAATTTTACGAATCCCTTGATGTTGCCCGCTCAATTATGGATGCCAGATGAAACCGACCCTCACGTGCGCCATTTTGAGTTGTGCCGAGTTCACTGTTGCCCTTTTGTTTGCCGGTGTTTTCCATTGACTAAGGATTAATTAGAAGTTATTATTTGCAAGATTCCGAGATTCTCTTCGTTTAAAAAATGAGTCTTTTCTTAAAATTGAAAATTGATAATCGATTAGAATGATGTTAGTTAATACAACCCATTATTAGGTAGTATTTTGAAATTTCTCGCATTTTCGGACATCTTATAATCCGTCTGCAAATGTTCGATATATTTTTCAAATCAAAACCAGTCACAATTAAATTAGCGTAATCTCCCAGTTCTTTGGTATGATTTCGCCAGACATTGCTTATTGTTAAGTAACTTAATGCTTCATTCGTCTTTTTTGGTTTTTATTACTAATGTTGATGGATTCTCTACTTCCGCGAATATTGGACGCCAATGCGAATCGCGCGCGCGAGGGTTTACGCACGGCGGAAGATTACATTCGCTTTATTCTGGGCGATGTGCAACATGCGGAACGACTGCGCCTGCTGCGTCAGGCGCTAACGACGACATTGTTGTCAGTTCCCAGCTTGGAGCGAGAACTCATTAGTTCACGAAATGTCACCTCGGACCCTTTTC
>JANXLS010000444.1 GCA_025355035.1 Planctomycetota bacterium
GTCATCACCATCGGCCTCGGAACGATCGTCTACAATCCGAACGCGACGGCGTTGATCATTGCGGCAGGCGAAGCGAAAGCTCCGATCGTCGCGGCGTCGATTCAAAACGAAGCGAGCGTCATTTATCCCGCGACGAGTCTGCGCGGATTGCCGAACGCGCGATTCTATTTGACGCAGGGCGCAGCGAAGTTGCTCGATGCGCGTCGATTGGTCACGCTTGGGGCGATGCCGACGATCTCCGACGAAACGCTGGAATTGGCGCTTGTCGATGTTGCTGTCCGCAAGCAGAAACGCCTGCTTGAACTCACGCCCGACGATGTGAAGGGCGACGCATTCGCGGAAGAAACGGTGCGGAAATTCGGCGGGTCGTTGAACGCTGCGGCGAAGCGGATTAACGATCGGCTTGTCTCGAAGATCGAAGCCGGAGCGAAGACGCGCAAGCAGACGTGCTTCCTGCATTCCGAACCGCATCACGATGACATCATGCTGGGCTATCTGCCGGCGGTTGTTCGCAATATTCGCGATGCCGGCAACGACCATTATTTTGCGACACTGACCAGTGGCTTTACTGCCGTCACCAACGATTTTGCGCGCGAGCGGTTTGAACGCGCTCTGGCGTTTCTCGGAACGCCGTGTTTCGCGCAGCTCGAAAAAGAAGGCCACTTCACGCTTCAGAATCCGCGCGCGCGCAACCGCGAATTGTGGCGCTACCTTGATGGTGTCGCCGCGAACGACAAGGCGATGCGTCACGAAGCCGAGAGTTGCCGCGACGTCCGCAATATTCTCGATGCTTATGAAGAGGCGGACACGGTGCAGGTCCGAACGCATCTCAATGAACTTCTTGCGTATTTACAGAGCGCTTATCCCGGCCAGAAAGACACCGAGATGGTGCAGCGTTTGAAGGGCATGTTCCGGGAGTGGGAAGCGGAGACGCTGTGGGGCTATTTTGGCTGGCAGTGCGAGCGTGTGTTCCACCTGCGTCTGGGATTTTACTCGGGCGATATTTTCACC
>JANXLS010000468.1 GCA_025355035.1 Planctomycetota bacterium
ACAACGCCGTCTTCAGCAACCCTTTTATTACCGATGGCGGCGGTCGACAGCTCGGCAATCAAATCTTTCCGCAGATTTTGCAAGACGCCTGCATCATCGTGCACGATATGATTCCGCATCACGATTTTCAGTTCGGTCAATTCAAACCGCCAGCGGGCGAGGAAGCGGCTCGAAACAGCGGTCAGTTGGACTTCGTGGATCGAAGTATGGTGACGGCGATCAATAACGTCCGCGACATCGGCGCGATGATCCATGGAACGTGGTTTTACATCAAGAAGAACGATGCCACGACTGCGCGGTTCGAATATTGGGTGGGTGCGTTTAACGGTCCGAATGGAACTGTATTGACCGATCCGGAATTGATTGAAGGCGGCAATCGTTCGGATGACAATAACGCAAAAGACTTCTGTTGGCGATTGCTGGGACACCCCGTATGGGATCCTGAAAAATGGTATGGGAGATTGGAAACGGGTGTGGCCCGCACCGATGGATATCGCGGCAAATCCGGTAGTTCGTACGACCCCAATTTGTACCAGAACACGCTGAATCGCTCGAAGACGGCAATCAACCGTCAGTCCGCGTGGATCTGGTATCGCCCGGGTAGTGTTGCCAAGGGTTGGTGGCTGCGCGGTGAATGGGGTTCAGGGCATGATCGCTACACCGACGCGAGACCGGGTACTTCTGGACAGGGTTTGGATGGAACAGCACTGTTGGGTTTTGGTCAGACTCATCCCGCCCCAGTAACAGCGTCAGGATGGTATTTCGCAACGGGATACAAGCTTTCGCAGTCCAAATGGGCGAAGGATTTTGACACGTGGTGCCCGAAAATATTGGGTAAAGCGCTGAAGAACAGCGAATTCACCTATCGCTATGAAGCGTATCAAAACATTGCGAGCGAAAGTTTGACCAACACAGACGTCCGAACCGATTTGTTCAAGACTGCGGTCAATACGGTCGGCTACAATTATTACATCAACAGCTACAATGCCCGCCTTCAGGCGAACTACTTGTTTGTTAACGAACCGCGCGAACCGTCGCGCGGTTTGCGCGGACCGCGCGCCGACATGTTTGTGCTCAATTTCCAAGTCAGCTATTGACACCGTCGTGCTGCCTGCGCATGGAGGGTCGTCGGCAATGCTCGGTGATTCCCAAGAAGACGCGTTTGCTGAGACCATCCTGGCGACATTGCGCGCGGGTCTCGGACCCGGGGCGTTCGATTCTGTTTCTCCCGAACAAACAATTCAGCAACGTCCAGCTAGCGCGACCGACGTTGCCGGGCAAGCGACTCTGATTGGTTATGCGCCCCCCCTCATCATGCCTGGGCGGCACGTCGTTTCTCTGGCCACGATCGCGATCCCTCTCGGCGAAATGCCGACGGTCGCGCAGGACGTATTGAGGCCGGCTGGCACCGAAATATCCATTAGTTATGGAAACGAGAGCCTCGCGAGGTGGAGCGAATTCACCATTCACAGCATGGTCGGGAAGGGCGGGATGGGGCAAGTGTTTCTTGCCGGGCAGAACGCATTGCGACGTGAAGTTGCCATCAAAAAAATTATTCCGGAGCATCTCGAAAAAGCCGACGCCATCGAAACGGAGGCCTCGTTCGTCTCAGAAGCACTCGTGACCGGCTACCTTGATCATCCCAACATCGTCCCGATTTATTCGCTGGGACGCGACGACGCCGGGAAGTGGTTCTTCTCGATGAAGATGGTCCGCGGAATCGAATGGCGGCATCTCTTGCATCCCGGTCGCTGCAAGGACGACGCGTCGCGAGCGCAAGCTTTGACGCGAAATCTCGACATCGACGATCCCAAACGTCGCGTCGAACACCTCGAAGATAATCTGCGCATCCTGTTTGCGATCTGCAACGCCGTTGCGTTCGCACATTCGAAAAACGTCATTCACCGAGATTTGAAGCCCGAGAACACGATGGTGGGGGCGTTCGGTGAAGTACTGGTGATGGACTGGGGACTGGCGGTCGATGTCTCCGCAACGCCGCTGCCCGCGAACAGTCTCGACCGGCGTGTGCAACATCGCTCGGAGTGTGGAATGGGTGGAACGCCCGCATACATGGCCCCCGAGCAGTTCGAATTCGACGCAGCGGGATCCTTCAATGGTGATCGGCTGGATCGCTGGACGGATGTGTTTTTGCTGGGCGGCATGTTGCATGAACTGCTGACCGGCCAGCCGCCTTATGTGTGGCAATCGCTCAAAGATATTTTCAAAAAGATCAAGGAATGCGCTCCGCCTTTTTTCCCGGATGATGTGCCGTCGGAACTGGCCTCGATTTGTCGAAAGGCGCTGGCTAAGAATCCGCACGAGCGCTTTCCCGATGCCCTGGCGTTCCAAGCCGCGCTGCAGAATTTCCTCAAGCACCGTCAGGCTGCGGCGATCGCGCTGAAAGCGGACAAAGAATCCGCGACGTGCACGATCCCGAAACTTGCGCGCGCACTGGTGCTGTACGATCAGGCCCTGGAATTGTGGCCGGAGAACGAGCAGTATAAAGAAGCGGTCAGTGACTCGCGAGACGCGTTAAGCAAACTGGAACGAAAAGCGCGGATGACGAAATTCGCGCTGTTCGGGGCAGTGGCGGGCATCGTGTTGGGATTGGCGGTGGGCTTTTTCTGGATTCGTTCCGAGAGCCAAAAAACAGTAGCCGCGCTGAAACAACAGACCTTGTTGACCTTCGAGGCTGTCGTCGCGAACACGGAAACGGACGATGATTACGCGCACGTGATCCGCACACTGGATCCCTATCTGGCTAACCCCGCGCTGCAAGCCAGTGAAAAATTTCTGGCGGCCCAACAGCTCCGAAAAAACGCGTCCACATTCATCGAATCCAATCGCCACGTTGCGGACGAAATCAAAAAAAACGCGGAGACCATCCAGATCTATTTGGGACGCAACGTTTCGATGGAATTGGTGAGAATTCCCGAGGGCAAATTCAAAATGGGAGTTCCGCCCACCGAAGTGGGTTTTACAGCGGACGAAGGGCCGGTGCATGACGTCGAACTCAGTGCGTTTTACATCGGGAAATACGACGTGACACAGGAGCAATACAAAGCTGTGGCGGGGACGAATCCAAGCGCATACAACAGCCCCAAAAATCCCGTCGAATCCGTCTCCTGGCCGGAAACGGTGGCGTTCTGCAAACAGATCAATCAGCGGATCAGTTTAATGCATGTACGTCTGCGGTTGCCCACGGAGGCGCAATGGGAATACGCCTGTCGCGCCGGGACAACGACCCGCTATTCGTTCGGCGACAACGATTCGGATTTCGCAGCACACGGTTGGTACAAAGCCAACAGTCACGATACAGAAGACAACTATGGCCCGCGGCCCATTGGATTGAAAAAGCCGAATCCATTCGGGCTCTTTGACATCCATGGCAACGTTTCAAATTGGTGTGCGGATTGGTACGACAGCCGTTACTATGCGATGTCGCCCGTACGCGATCCGCTGG
>JANXLS010000802.1 GCA_025355035.1 Planctomycetota bacterium
GAAGCACTTTGATCGCTTCAGGGAAATTCTTAACTTGAACGAAGCAGTACCCTTGGCGCAACTTCGCTTCGTCGATCAGCGGATGCTTCGTGTTCTGCGTCGCGAATGGCGTGAAGCCGGCGAGCGCTTCGCCGAACTCGCCAGCTTCAGCTAGAATCAGGGCCGAATAAAACTGCGCGCGCGCAACATATTCCGGCGCGGCTTTGACCAGCGCTTCGTGTCGGGCGCGTTCGTCCGGCTTCAATGCGCCGGGATTCTTGAGTGCTTCTTCGGCGATCTTTTTCCGCACGTCATAATCCGCAAGCAGAGCCTTGTATCCCGCAACCGCTTCCGGAAATTCGCCGGAAAGATGGTGAATACGGCTCAACATGTATCGCGCATGAAGCCCAAATTCCTGATCGAACGGCGCGAGTTGAATCAGCGCGCGGCCAGCTCGCAGATACGCTTTCGACGCGAAGTGCGCGCAGCCCAATTGGTACAGCGCCATTGGGCGAAGTGAACTCGACGCAAACGCTTTGCCTTCGATCAGTGTTTGAACGAGTACTACTGCGTCCGCATTCTTTTCAAGCCGCAGCAATACATCGGCTTGCTCGCATCGGGAACGCAGAACCCAATCCAGATTCGCCGCCCCGTTTGGCAGGCGGACCGCGGCTG
Source organism: Planctomycetota bacterium (assembly GCA_025355035.1). Lineage (GTDB taxonomy): Bacteria > Planctomycetota > SZUA-567 > H5-PLA8 > H5-PLA8 > JANXLS01. Next base: position 655 of record JANXLS010000802.1, read on the forward strand.
CAAACGCATCCCCGGCCGCCGCGAATTTCTGCAACGCTTCCGCAAATTTATCGGCAGCCGTCTTGCGCAGTTGTGCTGCGTCGTTGGGCTTCGTGGCGCTTTGCAGTAACGCATCCAACGCCAACTTGCGGACAACTGTAGCCTGCGTAAACAGCTCGACGGGTTCCCCGGCGGGCAATGGGACAGGCGGCGCCTTATCCTCAGCGCGCAGCCCTAGCGCGCAAAAAAAAAGAATCACAAGGAGTGTGATGGAGGGCGCAATTCGAAGCGGAGTGAGTGTGCTCATAGGTATCAGTGGGCGCAAATGTGAGCGTCGCAGATCGGCGACAAGAATTAGCGATTTATCAATTTATAGTTTCAGTTAAGAATCTTTCAATCCCTTTTCACAATTAAAGACGAGCGTAGTCACACTGTGATAAAGTGGTTCATCCCAAATTAGATTCAATTGGGTTGGATGCGGAGCACACAAGAAGCGTTTCCCTCGTCTCCCGAAGTAAAGCGAGCGCCAGTACCCACTTCAATTTGAGAGTCCATGGAGGAGTTTCTTGTTCGCTGTGCTCACCCGCCCCAAATTGAGTACAACTTGGGACGGGCCACCCAGATCATTTCTTGTTCCCGGCATTCTCGGCCGCCGTCGTGCCGCTCATGCCGATGCGGATGTCGATCTCACCCTGAGTTCCTGGCGCGCTCAATCCCAACTCCTTGCCGCTTAGTGTTATCCATGCGTTTAGTTTCACGGTGTCCGCGCCGCCGTCCTTCGGCCCTGCATAATTCACCGTAACGCGCGGCGACACGTCGATTTTTTTCGCGCCGATTTCGAGCGTTCCTTTTGCGTCGAAATACTCGACATTGCGTGCCTGCGGTTTTCCTTTTTTATCGATCGAAGTAAGTTCCTGCGTCTTCTTCGCACCGATGGAATGCAGCGTGAACTCGAACTTCAGCGGTGGATCGTTCGCGTTTTTAACGAGTTCGCCCAAGAGGCGACGATTCTGGTCGCCTTTGTTTTGAGCAAGCGTTGCGCACGCCACGGTAAACTTTCCCTCCGGCTGCGCGGTTTTGAAAATCCATTCGCCACTGACCGGTTTGCCGGAGAGAAAATTCGGCCAATATTTCCCGGCGCGGTCGCGGAATTCCGCATCAACCGTGACATACTTTGGAACGTCCGGTTTGAAATTGAAAACTGTGCCGTCGACGGGAACAGGATCGGGCCTCTTCTTGTTCATTGCCTGCGCGCTGATTTCAAAACTCGCGCGCGTCGGCTTGGAATCGTGCGCTGGCACCTCGGCGTCCGCGGTCTTGGCCGGCAGCGCGGCGCTGCCTTTAGAAAGATCGAGCATCACGACATAACCGTCGCACCAGCCTCCGCCGAAATTTTCCTGCATGGCATTCTTGACCGGTGTCTTCGTCTTCACGCCGTAATTCTCTTCGTCAGAGACGGCCCCGCCGAAGAACAGTGCGCGCGGTTTGCCTTGAACAATTCCTGACGCGATGCCCCAATTTTGCCTCTCATCGTTGCCGACCACGGCAGCGCCCGCTCCGGGAATCGCGGAGCAGTACCGCACGCCGCTCATGTCTGGCGTCAGCACTGTGATGTAATTTCCGGCGGGAGGGGCATCGGTCAGTTTGTTGCTCGTCTGCCACAATCCCAACGCTGAAACGCCGCCAAAGCAAACGGACCCGTCGTCCGTGTAGCCCAACCCACCTATCCAAATACTGTTGGGCTTGTTGCGGTTAAACGCCAGCCAGAGGGTCCAGCCGATGGCCTTGTAATCTTTCGGATCGATTTTAATAAGGTAGGCACAACTCAGCACGCCTGCGCCTGCTGCGGTGATGCCCAAGCCTTTCGGTGCGACGGGCGAACGAACGTCGTTGGGTTCGGTGGTCATCACGCTGTTGCCGCCATCGCTCCAGGCATAAATAAATATGTTGCCGTCCTTGTCGTGGGTGACGGCGCGGACCGCAGAGTCCGAAACCTGCCGGCAGTTATCGAGGCCCACATAAGGGCCGCCCCAATCGTAGAATTGATACTGCAGGCTTCCGTCAGGCTTGTGAATGTTGAGCGTGGGGCAGCGCCAAGGTTCGCGGCCGGTGGGCCAATGATGTTCGCCTCCTTTAACGATGCTCCCATCGACGGGACTGACGGACGTTTTCTCGCTCATGCCGCCCGGCACTGCGATGGTCTCCAGCAACTTGCCGCCCGCATCGAACGCGCGCAAATCCTGCGCGGCGAACTTGATGTTCCCGTTCGCGGCGAGGGTGACGCGTGGCGCGTCAGAGAATCCGCGCTGGTGACGCATCCATTCCACTTTCGAGCCGTCGGAAGCAAGCTTCGCAATAAAAGTGTGCTCGCAGCCGCCGCCTTTGCGCGTCTCATCGAGCGTGGCTTTTAACTCTTCGACGCTTCCGCCAAGATTGCCGATTTTGTCCGTCGCACGGCCGGTAATGTAAATCGCGCCATCCTTGCCGACGGCCGCGGACGTGATTGCTCCGCTGTTCCACGGCATTCGGCAGACAGAAATCACATTCTTTAAATCACTGCTCAAACGCACAACGAATCCGGTTGCGCCGTCGTGCTTCCACGAAGGCTTCTCCCAAATGGGTTCGCCGGTTTTCTTGTCCGTTTCCTGCTTGGCTTCCTTGCCTCCGGACATTTTTGGCACGCGCTTGGCTTCTGCCGGAGGAGGCAGATCCGTGCCGATAATTGTCGCGGGTATTGATAACTCAAACACCGGCCCAATCACGTTTCCGGCCACCACAACAGAGCCATCCGGTTGAAAGCCGCCGGAGACGAGCCACTCATTGCCCTTGCCTCCTATAAAGGTGGCGGCCATAACATCCGCCTGTTCGGGAATGTCTTTCCAAAATTTGGGCGCGTCCTGAGGGGCGTCGCCTGCTTGGATGGATGCGATGAATGCGAGCGAAAAAGCAAGTGCGGCGGCGATGCGGGTGTGTTTAATCATATATCGTCCTTTCGATGGAATCCGGGTATTGGTGTGTACACTTGGACGCTCTTAACGACGTTTCATTTAGCGATGAGATTTGTAGAAGCTAATTCCGCGCTGTGATTCGCAGCGCGATATCGTGCGAATACGCGGGGGATTTTAAGATCAACGCGCCAACGTCGTGCTTGCGAGTTTCGCTGGCAAGCAAGGTGCCGGAGGCCGGGTCGATCCATTCGATTTGGTAGGTTGCCGCCGGAACGATTAAGGAAAACGATACCTCAGGCGAACGTGCGGGTGAGATTGAAGCCGTGCCCGGCCAATGTTTGAAGGTATTTGCTGTAGTCGAAGTCGAGATTCAAAACAGCGCCGTAATGTTCGCCGCTCGTGATCAAGATCGTGGGCTTTCCGCGGAACAGGA
>JANXLS010000510.1 GCA_025355035.1 Planctomycetota bacterium
TGAAGACGCCGCTGACGTCGTTGCAGATGGCGATCCTTTTATTGATTGACAGCAAGATCGCGAACTTCGGACCGCGTGAGCGCGATCTGCTGGAGACGGCGCGCGGTGACGTCGAACGGCTGCGCGCGCTGGTTGACAGCATCCTCGATTTGAGTCGCATCGAGGCTGGACGCGTGCGCATGGATCTGCGCTCGCAGCACCCGCGCGACATCATAGACGTCGCCGGACACTCCGTCCGTGTCCGCTTGAACGACGCGGGGCAGACGCTCGAAGTGGAGATGCCATCCGGCATCTCAAACGTCTACGCGGACCCGCACCGCATTGGCCTTGTGCTGGGAAATCTACTTTCGAATGCATCGAAGTACTCCCCGCGCGGCGGAGTGATCACGGTCAACGTGGCCAGCAACAGTGACAACGTAATCTTCTCGGTGCGTGATCAGGGCGTGGGTATTCCACGCGAACATCGTGAGCATATCTTCGAGAAGTTCTACCGCGTTCCGGGGCAGATCGTGGAAGGCGCAGGGCTGGGCTTGGCCATCGCGAAAGAAATCGTGGAAGCTCACGGCGGCGAAATCTCCTGTCGCAGCGAGCCGGGCAAAGGAAGCAGTTTCACATTCACTTTAAAACGCGTTGACGCGGCGGCGGAGACCGCGGCGCTCACGCCCATTCGCAAATCAGCTTGAACCGGGGAACTATTGACAATGACACTGCGCTATCTGTCCGTTCACTTTGTGTTGTTGCTGTGCACGGCCTCCTTGCTCGCGCACGAGAGCGCGGAGCTACCCCCGAAGCTGACGATCGAGGAGGCGCAACGCTATCTACAGGAGAACAATCTCAGCGTCATCGCGGCGAAGTTTGGCGTCGATGCAAACCGCGCGGCACGGCTTGCCGCGACCTACACCCCCAATCCCACTCTGACCGTGGGAGCCGAACAGATCAAGACCGACCGACGCCTGCGCAACTATGCCGCGGACACCAGCACGGCGTCCAATCCGACCTACACGTTCCGTATCGACCAGCTGATCGAGACCGCCGGCAAGAAGCGGTTGCGCACAGAAGTGGCAGACATGCAATGGCTCGCCAGTGACGCCCAGGTGCTGGATACCTTGCGGCAACAGATTCTGCAGCTGAAGCAATACTTTTACTCTGCGCTGCTGGCGCGTGAAAATTTAAGGACTGCCAAAGAGACACTCGAATCGATCAGCCGAACCGAACAGTTGATGAGCAATCAGTCCAAACGCGGCAACATTCCAGAAGCAGACTTGATCAAGTTTCAAGCCAACAAAATTCAATACGAGCGCGACGTGTCAACTTCGCAGTTGAATTACGATCAAGCAGTGCGAGACATGATCAATATTCTGGGCGTTAAGCCCGTGGAAAGCGGGCCTGTCAACCTTGAACTCGTTGGCGAATTGACGGCTCCGGATGTGGACTTTTCGCTCGATGAACTGCGCGCGCGCTCGGCCAACCGGCCCGATGTCTTGGTGGCAAAACGGACGCTCAACGCCGCAGAGAAGAGTGTCGAACTGGCGTGCGCCCAGCGCGTCGGCGACGTCACGGTGGGCGGAGAATATCAACGCATCGGTGGCGACAACACGGTGGGCCTGGTGGTCTCCGTGCCGTTGCCATTGTACAACAACCACAAGGCGAACATCAGCCAGGCCGAGTCGCTGCGCAACACGGCGTTCGCTCAGTTCCGCCAGGCCAAGCAGCAAGCTGCGACCGACGTCGATAAAGCGTTCCAATCATTCATCGCGAATAAGCGCATTGCGAAATTGTATGCGACGGAGACGCTGAGCAAATCAAAGGAGTCGCTGGAAATTGTCCAAAAATCCTATGACCTCAAATCTGCCAGCCTGCTGGATTTGCTCGATGCCCAGCGTACATATAAGCAGACGCTGCAGGCCGCGCACCAATCGCGTTATGACCTGCTGCTGAGCCTCGCGCAGCTCGAAAGCGCCGCCGGTCCGGAAAAGACAAAAGAGACGGCGCCTTAAAATCCGCAGAAAAGTGAAGCTCGCAGTATGTGCGACCTGTATTAATGACGCGGTGGTGTTTGTACGCTACAGATTTTTACAGAAAATGCCATATGACCGGAACTCCCCTTCGGATATTGGAGAGGAACCGCAGCGCAGTCGAGTTCAGGTTCTACCGGGCCGGGGAAGGAAGGGGATTACGTTGAAATCCAGCCGCCGGAATCACCGCGCCTGGCGAACGTGCGGCTAACGGTGCCGGGATGATCTCTCCATGTTCATCATGTCGCCTTGCTTGACCGCTCCGGCGAGTTGATGCTCGCGCCGGATGACGCAACGCTCTGTCGATTGAAGCCGCACGTCAATCGCGTAGAAAACATGTGGGTTAAGGATGCGTCAGCGCCATCAAGACCGGTATCGACGACGATGACGAAACGCCGGACGACGATTCCACTGGAATGTCAAAACCCAAGCCAATACTTGTAAACTCAAGCACTTCTGCGAGTTTTTGGGATCCTTAAAAGCGGTGATTTAGCCGCTTTTTTCATTTGGACCGCTATGGGTGTTTGATGCACGGACTGTTTCATTCTCCCGCGCAGTTTTCGAATGTCTGCCACCTTGACGAAGTGTTTGCGGTGTATCGAGAGAATCTGTTTTCTGTAAATGCCGCCTTGCGGAGCAACCGCCATGAAATTTATTCTCTCTGTTCTCGTTTCCTTCTCCTGCTTTTCAACAGCCCGTGCTCAGGAAAACAAAGACATACCCTTTACCCGGCAGATCGACACGCTTCGCTCGCTCGACATCTACGCTCCGGCCAACGCCAAAAATCTCCCCGTCGTTTTCTGGATCCATGGCGGGGGATGGCAGGGGGGCGATAAAGACGACGTGAAACTCAAACCGCAGATGTTCATGGATAAGGGATTCGTCTTCGTTTCCACGAATTACCGACTGTGGCCGAACGTGGAGATGGGTGTTCTAATTCGCGACGTAGCCCAGTCATTCAAGTGGGTTCACGATCATATCGCCGAGTATGGCGGCGATCCCAAGCGCGTGCTTGTAGGGGGACATTCGGCGGGCGCACAGCTTGCGGCCATCATTTGCACCGATGAAAAATACCTGAAGGAACAGGAGCTTGGTTTCGACGTGCTGATCGGTTGCATCCCAGTGGATGGGGACACGTACGATATTCCGGCGATCATTGAGGTCGCGGAGACGCGGTGGCGCGCGCATCATCTGCCGTCCCCGCAGGCGACTCACCGGATCAAGTTCGGGACCGTCGAGCAGCACCGGGATTTTTCCGCGGTATACCATGTGGAGAAAGGAAAGGGGATTCCGCCATTCTTGCTCATGTACGTGGCCAATAGCGCGGACACCACGGCGCAGACGGTGCGGTTTGGAGCAGTTCTGAAGGAAGCGGCCGTGAAGACGAGACTTTACGGTGGGAAAGAGACGACGCACAGCAAGCTCAACAACGATATTGGCTTGGCTGGCGATTTGGGGACCATCGCTGTGAATGAGTTTGTCGCGGAGATTCTCAAGAAGTAAACTTAGCCACAGGATTACTGTTTCAAATTCATCGCGAGTTTCTGTCAGTCCCGTGGGGATGATATAATTCAGAATTGACTTTAAAAAAGGATCAACCATGAGCGTGCAAACACATCAAAATCAGGATCGTCATGCAGTAGACGTCGCTCTGCTTATAGTGCGCCTTTTTGTCGGAATCGTTTTTGTCCTTCACGGCTCGCAAAAACTTTTCGGCGCGTTCAATGGCCCCGGGCTGTCGAAAATGATGGAGATGATGGGCACGCCGCTCGGATTTCTCGTCACCATTGGCGAGTTCTTCGGAGGCCTCGGCCTGATTGTCGGTTTCCTCACCCGATTCTCAGCCGCTTCGCTGATTGTGATCATGCTGGGTGCTATTGCGATGGCCCATGGCAAGAACGGCTTTTTTCTGGGACACGCACCCACCGACCAAATCATGAACGCGGGATTCGAGTACTGCTTTGCGCTGATCGGTCTGCTGGCCCCCACACTGATCGCCGGT
>JANXLS010000803.1 GCA_025355035.1 Planctomycetota bacterium
GCATCCCGCCCTCGTCGGTGATCCAGCGGCTTTTCCAAGAGAGCTTCGGGCTGGACCACGCCGGGCAGGAGAACCTGAACACGTGGGAGCACTACGGGGGGAAGCGGCTGGCGGATCAAGAGGTCTGGGTCGAGGCGAAGAAGGTTGTGACACATTCCACATCGTACGACAACCAGGATTTTTATAATCCCGTCCAACACCCGTATTTTTCTCAAGAGGGCGGCAAACTGATCTACTTCGAGGGTACCTACACAAACACGTTCTCTAACAATCCCCATCCAACACCATTGTATGATTACAATCAAGTCATGTACCGTTTAGACCTCTCGGATGCGCGTTTAAAACTACCCGATCCGCCTCCTGGGTTGAGTGTCGTTTTGCCTGCAAAACAGCCTTAACTGCATATTCAGTATAGTATTATACAATTTACGAACGAAGTTTTACACAATTTTTACACCTGTTTTTATGGATATTTATCCAATTCGGGACTACATTTAATGCCGCAAATAGACGTGCAGCTTAAACCTGCCGATCCACGACGACAGGTGCGGAGGAACCAGACTCCTTTTGCGTTTTTGATGTTCTCGCAAAAGGACGGGGCGAAGGGATTGAGGTAACTCAATCTCAGGTCACTTCCATGACCCAGTCCGGCAGCTAACTTCGCAGGCATATGGAAGGGCGATCCACCTCCCGGCGCGTTATGCGCCAGTTGATCCCCTTGAATTGAATTTGCGCCGCGCCGGTAGCGACACGATAGCCTCGTGTCGAAACCGCAGTACCTTTTTGCCGTCGCGAAGCGCTCAAATTAGGAGATAGCTTGTGTCCGACCCGAAGAAGTCTCGTATCGAAAAGATCACGCGAATTTTTGCAGATGCTCCGGCGAACATCAAACGGACGCTCGTTGGCGCACCGCGCGACATTCAAGATCCCGATCTCTTTCACAAAGTCTCGCTGATTGCGTTTCTCGCGTGGGTCGGCTTGGGCGCGGACGGGCTGAGTTCGTCGGCGTATGGACCGCACGAAGCGTTTAAGTCCCTTGTCTACGATCCCGCAAACCACATCGATCACCGTTTCATGGCCGTGTATCTTGCGATCGCCACATCGTTGACCGTCTTCATCATTTCGTATGCTTACAGCCGCATCATCGAACACTTTCCGACCGGCGGCGGCGGATACGTCGTCGCAACGAAACTACTCGGCGCTCCTGCCGGGCTTGTTTCCGGTTCGGCGCTGCTTGTCGATTACGTTCTGACGATTACCGTTTCCATTGCAGCTGGCGCGGATGCGATCTTCGACT
>JANXLS010000553.1 GCA_025355035.1 Planctomycetota bacterium
CACCGGAGACTTCGACCGTTGCCTGCGGTGCCGTCGCATGGATCGCCACGCCGCGATCCGCGTAAGCGTATTCAAGCCGGTCGCCGGGCTTCGTTGCGACCAGCGTTTTCGGCTTCGTCGCATCGCCTTTCGTGTCGGCGACTTTGTCCATCGTCAACGCATTGCGCTGCGCTTCTTCCAACCCATTCATTTCGTCCGGATCAATCCTCGCATCGGTGTTGGGAGTCCACGCGTGAGCAGCGGCCGCTTCGCTGTGAGTTGCTGCGGGCATGGGAATCGCAATCTCTTTCGAATCTGCGCTCGCGAACGACGCGTCGTTTGTTTGCGCGGCAGATTCTTTTTCAATCGAAATCGAATCCAGCGCGTCGATCGGAAAACGCATGCGTCCAAAATGGGTTCGGACACTTACGTCCGTCACCGTGAGTTCGCCGCGCAGAACCGTTCCGTCGCGCAGATGAACACGATCCAGCGACAGTCCGTCGCCGTCAGCCACTCCCATCTCAGCCAGCAACGCACGCGCCCGTTTCACCACTTCGACGTCCGGAGCCGTCTGCGCTTGTCTCAACGCTTTTGCCGCAGCGCGCCCAAGACTTCGCAATTTCGCTTCCGCTTTCTCGCGTGTCTCAAATGTGTCGTTCTGCAAATCGCCGACCGCCACATTCGCTTCGTTTTCGACGTTCGGATCAATCCGTTCGCCGACTTCAATAAAGTCGATCGCGTCAATCTTCAGCGTTTGAACACCGCTCGAAGTTGTGATCGTCCACGGTGCCGGGTGCGCGATCATGCACTGCAACATGGAGCCGTCGGTCGTCGTGACATGCCCCAGCGATTCGAGAACCTCACCAGCTGGTGCGGCTCTGCTCAACATCGCGATCAAAAGGAGCGTGAGCCATCGACTCAACGAAATCGAAAACCGAGCGATGCGAAAGCCATTCACGATTGCAACTCCGGGTTACTTGCTCGTTTCAAACCCATTCTTGGACAGTTCGTCGAATCCCTCTTTAAGCGACAGCACTTTATAGCCCTTGGAAGTCAGTAAACCGGCAGCCATCAACGATCGCTTCCCGGACTTGCAATGGAGGTAGATCGTCTTGTCTTTGGGCAGGACGCTCAAGTCCGCTGTGTCCGTCTTCAGCGTCGAAAGCGACAACAGTTTGGCATCTTTTAAATGGCCTTCCGCCCACTCGTCCGATTCGCGAACATCAAAGAGAACAGCCTTGCCGTCGGTGATTTCCTTCTTCACCTCCGCGAGCGGCTTTTCATTTTGCTTGGCCTCCTCCGCCTGACATATCCCGCTGAAACAGAGAGCAAAAAAAGTAAACGCGAACACAGATCTCATAACTGATTCTCCGCAAAGACGCCGTCATGCCATTCACTTGCAGTGATTTTAACGAGGTGGATGGAGTAAAGCACTTCAAAAAAACGTGAGCGTTTTCGGTCCCTTTTCGTTCAGATTATTCGTATCGCAACGCTATCATAGGCGTTACAGATGCTGCTTTGCGCGCCGGGTACATCCCAAAGAGGACGCCTGATACGATGGAGAGCATGAAGCTTCCAATCACGGCGGGCGCGGTGACCAGAACAGGCCAACCCGTGTAGACTTCAACCGCATAGATTCCGCCGAAGCCCACGAGCACGCCGATGATTCCGCCGCTCATGGTCAACGCGAGCGTTTCAATCAAAAACTGGATCATGATGTCGGAACGTCGCGCACCCAACGCGCGCCGGATTCCGATTTCCTTTGTCCGCTCCGTCACGGAGACAAGCATGATGTTGACGATGCCAACGCCCCCAACGAGTAACGTGATCCCGGCCACCAAAAGGAGCACGAGATTGAAAACTTCCTGCGTGTGTTGACGCTGCGCGAGCAATTCGACAGGCACTGTGATTTCATAATCGAGATCTTTGTGTTCCATCTGCAGCAGCGATTCGATCGGCCGTTTACACGCAATCGGGTCTTCGCATTCAAGTGTCATTTGATTGATTTCAAGTTTGTACGATTCGTAAGTCCCAGCCTCCTGCTTGTACGAATCGACTCCGAATTGGAGGAACGCCAGATCGATCGGCACAAAAATCACGACCGTGTTCGAAGCAGTCTCATCGCGCTTGGTTTCGCCACTCGATGCATTGGAGTCCAGCGGTTTCACGTCGGTGCGAACGGTGCCGACCACTTTGAAAATCAACCCACCGACGTCGATCTCCAATCCGAAGGGATCGCGTCCATGATTGATTTCGTTGGGAATCGGCGTCACCATCAAACAATATTGCGCATGCGGTTCACTATCGAGCGGGCAGAGCAGACGGCCGCGTTCCAAAGTCACTGTGCGTGTCTTGAAATACGCCTGGTTGACGCCGAGGACGCGAGCGTTGATTTTCCGTCCGTTGACCAAGACCGGGCGAGTGACTTCGTGGACGGTCGCAACACATTGCACGCCTGGCAGAAGTGTCTTGCAACGATCCGCGTCTTTGCGGGTGATTCCAAAAGCGAGGGGACGCCACTCGTCGCCGTTATCGGTGGCTTTTACCGTCGGTTTTTGCTGCGGCTTGTGCGAAGTGATGATGATGTTTCGAAGCCCCAGTTTCTCCATGTCGTTCAGCAGTTGGCGGCGCGCGCCCTCACCCACAGCCAGCATGCTCAGTAGCGCGGAGATCGCGAGAACGATTCCGGTGACCGCAAGGAAGCTGCGCATTTTGTGCCGCAAAACGCCAAGCACACCCGCGAAGAGATAGTCGAAAAATCGATTCATCGTCCCTTTCGTTTCACTCCTCACCCGATCCACTCACGCGCATCGAGTGACTGTACAACTACATCAGGCCGGCCGTATCCGCTTCAATTCGTCCGTCATTGAGCTTGATTTGGCGCGGCGCTTTGGCAGCGATCCCAGGGTCATGGGTGATGATCAAAACCGTTTTTCCCGCATCACGAACGCCTTCGAAGATAGACATGATTTGTGCACAGGTCTTCGAATCCAGGTTGCCGGTCGGCTCGTCAGCGAGAACGATTTCGGGCTCGCGAATCAGCGCTCGCGCAATCGCGGCACGCTGCTGTTCACCGCCCGAAAGCTCCGGCGGCTTGTGCGCGCTGCGCGACGCAAGGCCGACTTTGTTCAGCGCCTCCAGCGCGCGCGCTCGTCGTTCGCGATGCGGAACCCCGGCGTAGAAAAGAGGCACTTCCACGTTCTCCACAATCGAGAGCGATTGAATCAAATGGAACGCCTGGAAGACGAAGCCGATGTTGCGCGAGCGCAAATCGGCCTCATCGTTGTCCGAAAGTGTGCTGACGTCCGTGCCGTTGATCAGCACTTGCCCGGTCGTCGGGCGGTCGAGGCAACCGAGCAACGCCATCAGCGTCGATTTGCCCGATCCGGAGGGCCCCGTGATCGCGACAAATTCGCC
>JANXLS010000554.1 GCA_025355035.1 Planctomycetota bacterium
GTCGGATGAATCGATTGGATTGAAATCAAACTTTTACTTCGGCTTCTTCTTCGGTTCGTCTTTTTTCTCTTCAACCGGCGGAAGACTCGACTTCCACTTGGAACCCACAGCGCCGAACTTCGTCGGGTCGGCTTTGAATTCTTCACAGCATTTGCGCGTTCGGAAATGGTATTCCTTATCCTTGTATTCGAAATGATAGACCGGCTTGAATTCCCCCTTGCAGATCGGGCACAGGCCTGCTTCATTGGCTTCGTCAGCCTTCATATCCTTCGGATCTTTTTTACCGTCAGCCGGTTTCTTGTCATCGACAGGTTTCTTGTCATCGGGCTTGGCATCGGCTGCAAAAACAAATGCGCCGGAGAATCCCGCGAAGGCCATCGCCATCAAAACAGAACATTTCCACATCGACATTGCCTTACCCTCCAAAATTTTTCTGCGCTCAATTTCAAGTGTTGTCGCAAATTTCGCGGCGAATTGCAAACACAATATCGTCTACACCGCATTTCGTCCGCAAGTTGCTGTTCCCCCTCTCCCCCTTGAGGGAGAGGGGTCGAGGGTGAGGGGTACACGTTGATTAACCCAAGCGTTTCACTTAATCCCGGTCTACCCCTCACCGCCGGCCCTCTCCCGCAAGACGCGAGGGAGAACAGCCCAGCGCAATTTCACATGGATATGACGACGTCTAAAATCTATTATTCATCTGTATTCGGTATTCGATTCGCTAAAGTCATTTCGCGACGATAATGTGTTGTGAAACCCAACACCGCTCGTTTCACTTTTGAAGCCCGACAGGTTCCAATCGTCCTATCGGAAACGTTTTTTCCTACACGCAAGGAGGTCGACCGTGAAATCAAAACTGCCCTGGATCGTCGCAGGCGTCTTGGCCCTCGCCCTCATCGGCAGCGTCGCCGGTTTGTCCGCTGCTCGCAACCACGCCGAGCAAAACGCCGCCGAAGCTCATGCCTCAAACCTCGAAGCCGAAGCCGCCGCGCTGAAAGCCGTCGAGGCGCGTCAAAAAGCCGAAGCCGCCAAAGCCCAATCCGACGATGCGCGCAAGCTCGTCGACGAACAACTCGCCGCATCGCAATCCGCACTCACCATCACCAAGCAGCAACTCGCCGATCAAAAATCCAGCGCGCCCAATCTCGAAGCCGAACTGAACGCCACACGCAAAGCGCTCGCTGAATTGCAGCGCGCGCAACCCGCTTCTCCCGCGCCCAAAGCCGAAGCGCCCAAGATCGCCGTTCGCCCAGCCATCCCCCAACGCGCGCCCGGCGGCTGGTCCGTCCCCGAAATGCTCCCGCCCGAAACCCTCGGCCTCATCACTGTTCGCGATGTCCCCACCGCAGTCGCCAAAGTAAAAGAAACAGGCGTCTACAAAATCTTCACACACCCTGATTTCGAACGCGTCTTCCGCAAGCAACTCGGCCAGGCGCGCGGAGCCATGTTTGCCGGCGAAGTCATGCTCGGCACAAAAACCAGTGACCTGCTCGGCTTCCTTTCGCAAGGCGAAATCACCTTCGCCGTCCTCAGTGTCGACAAGCGCCTCCCCAACGGAACGCCGCTCGCCGATCTGATGCTTAGCATCGAATTACGCGACAAAGCCCCCGCGTTTGTGGAAGAATTCAACAAGCGCCTCGATCAAATCAAAGCAGCAACTGGCGGAAAATTGGAATCGACGGAATCCACGCTCGGCGAAACAAAAATCACCCATTTCAAATACCCGGATTTTCCCGGCTCGCTCAATTGCGGACTCTGCGACGGCACCTTCCTAATCTGCCTCGGCGAAGGCCGCATCGAAAAACTCCTCGCAATGCACCAAAAATTGAAGACCGCCAAGCCCGCGGACGGAGCCGCGCCCGAAGTGCTCGCGCAGCTCCCGACATTCAAAAAAGCGCTCGAAAAAGCCGGCCCCGACGCTGACGTCCTGGCCTTCGTCAACATTGAAGCCATCAAGAACAATCCGATCATCAACGATCCTGAAAAAGAATTGACACCGACGCAAAAACACGAACTCGAAGTCTCCGGTCTGCGCGACGTCAAAGCCTTCTCCTATGCCTCCGGCGTCCGCGACAACGGCGTTCGCGAAAGCATCTTCCTCGACGTCCCCATCACCGCGCGCAAAGGCCTGCTCGGCTTGATCGACAGCGAACCCGCCGACATGAACGCGTTCTACGGCGCGCCGAAAAGTTCCGTCTTCGCGTGGACGTTCAAAGTCAACCCCGAACTGGTGCTCGAAAAAGCCGTCACGCTCGCAGCGCTCGAAGATCCGCAAGCCCGCGAAAAAGCCGCGACCGGCCTCCTCTTCATCGGCCAGTTGCTCAACCTCGATCCCAAGAAAGACATGCTCGGAGCCCTGACCGGACAAGGCACGTTCTCACTCAGCGTTCCATACAAAAATCCCAAGCTCGCCGTCGCCTTCCCCCAGCCCATCCTCGCGCTCCGCATCAGAGATCAAGAAGGAATCAAGAAGCTCTCCAAAGCGCTTGTCGGTGCCGCGCAGGAAAAAATGGAATTCACCGAAACAGTCGAAGGCGGAAAAACCATCACCATCGGTCGCGAACGCGAACACGCCGCTGACGGCGTCCACCAGTTCTGTTTCGCCGTCGATGGCGACGACCTGTTGCTCTCAATTTATCCGCTCGCCATCCGCGAAGAAATTCGCCGCCGCGCCAGCGGAAAAGGCGACCGCCTCGAAGACGACGCCGACTTCAATCTCGCCCGAGCGAACTTGTCCGGTCAGCCACAAGCGATGATCTACCTCGACGCGTCCGCCGTCGCCACCGCTGCCTACGACGTCCTCGTCCCGATCGCGCAATTCCAAGCCCGGGACGCCCAGATCGACCTCAACGCGCTCCCCACCGGCGACGTCCTCAGCCGCAACCTCGGCAGCGCTTTGATCGGCCTGCAAATGGCCCCCGACGGCATCGTCCTCGAAGGCTACTCCCCCGGGGGTGTCTTCTCCTTATTGATCCCCGCCGCGCTCGGAGCCAAAGCGCAGCAGATGCGAAACGCCGACCAAAACGCACCCCAAAAAATCGCCGTCCCTGCCGCTCCCGGCGCAGGTCCCGCGCCCACCGCAGCGAACCGCAACAAAGCCGACGCGAAGAAATTCGAAACCCTCGAAAAACTCGCCCGCGATTTGAAAGAATACGCCGTAGAACACGGAGGCAACCTGCCCAAGAAACTCGACGAA
>JANXLS010000578.1 GCA_025355035.1 Planctomycetota bacterium
CTACACGCCCCCCCATGATCCGCGTTTGGAAGTGATGAAAATCACGCCTGATCCCGGCGTCATCGAAGTCAACATCCATCCCGCGAAGAGCTGGAAAGAACTCGTCAACAACACGACTATCCTATACGAAGAAGCACGGCAGTCGCGATTGACGACCGAGAAGTTTATGATCGACGGGCGGCACACGGGCACCGGTGGCGGCAACCACATCGTTATCGGAGCCGAAACGCCCGGAGCCAGTCCGTTGCTTCGGCGCCCGGACGTGCTGCGCAGTTTGATCTCATTCTGGCACAACCACCCGTCACTATCGTTCCTGTTCTCCGGCATGTTCATCGGCCCGACCAGCCAGCATCCCCGCATCGACGAAGCCCGAAACGACAGTGTTTTTGAACTCGAACTCGCGTTTAAACAAATTCCTGACTTCGGCAACACGCCGCCGTGGTTGGTCGATCGAGTGCTCCGCAATCTCCTGATCGACGCGTCGGGCAACACGCATCGAACGGAATTCTGCATCGACAAATTGTTCTCTCCCGACAGCAGCACCGGCCGTCTCGGCCTGCTCGAATTGCGCTCGTTTGAAATGCCTCCGCACTCGCGCATGAGCCTCGCGCAGCAATTGTTGATGCGCGGCTTGGTCGCGAAATTCTGGGAGCAACCCTACGAGCACCACCTGATCCGCTGGCGCACCGAACTGCACGACCGCTTCATGCTCCCGCATTTCGTCGAACAGGATTTCATTGATGTCTGCGAAGACTTGCAGGAATCCGGCATCGACATGAAGCCGGAGTGGTTTGCACCGCACCTCGATTTCCGCTTCCCGTTCTATGGCGAATTCACGCAGAAGGGCGTCCATTTCGAACTGCGCCAGGCGCTGGAACCGTGGCACGTTCTCGGTGAAGAACCGGGTCCGGGCGGAACGGTACGGCTCGTCGATTCGTCGATCGAACGGCTCCAAGTCAAAGTCGATGGCATGACCAACACGCGCCATGTCGCGACGTGCAACGGCCGACTGATTCCGCTGCATCCGACAGGCACCAACGGCGAATACGTCGCCGGGATTCGCTACCGCGCATGGCAGCCGCCCTCGTGCCTGCACCCCACAATTCCCGTCCACGCGCCGCTGGTGATCGACCTGATCGACACGTGGAATGGCCGCTCCATCGGCGGATGTACGTATCACGTGACGCATCCGGGTGGCCGCAGTTTCGAGACGATGCCGGTTAACGCCTACGAAGCAGAAAGCCGCCGCGTGGCCCGCTTCTTCCCCCATGGCCACACGCCCGGACACATGGCGACTCCGCCCAGCGAAAAATCCCCCGAGTTCCCGTTCACGTTGGACATGCGGCAATAGAGGGAGTTTGGAGTACAGTTCGCTCCAAACTTCGAGCAGTTCGGCAAAAGGATTGACTTTCCACTTTAAAGGCTCATCATGCTTCGAAAATTTCCGACTCTGGCTGCGTTCTTTTTCCTCTCATTCGCGACTCTTTTCGCGCTCGAAAACGCTGATGCCACAAAACCTCACGCTTTCGAAAAAGACATCGCTGCCTTCGAGGCCGCCGATAAAAAGACGCCGCCGCCTCAAAACGCAATCCTCTTCGTGGGCGACTCCACCTTCACAAAATGGAAGACGATCCACGAAGACGTGCCGGGATACACCATCATCAATCGCGGCTTCGGCGGCTCACAGATGGGCGATCTCCTTTACTTCATCGACCGTGTCGTGCTGCCCTACAAACCGCGCCGGATCATGGTCCAGGAAGGCGGTAACGACATCCATTCCGGCAAGACGCCCGAGCAACTTCTCGCGAACATCAAAGCCTTCGTCGAAAAAGTCCGCGCCGTCATGCCCGACGTCCCGATCACATTCGGCAGCGTGACGCCCAACTCCGCCCGCTGGAGCGAATTCCCCGTGCGCAAAATAGCCAACACCCTGATCAAAGACTACATCGCCACGCAGAAAAACATCAGCTTCATTGATTACGTCGATTCCTTCCTCG
>JANXLS010000602.1 GCA_025355035.1 Planctomycetota bacterium
GGCGTTCGCTCTTCCTACGAACACACCAACAACCGCCATCGCAACAAAAATCGAAATGCGTTTCATCTATTATTTTTTCCCACGCGTTTGAGCCTCCGCAGAGGCCAGGTTGATCCAATTGGGGCTGAGCGCAAGCGCACAGCCCCAATTGCAGGAGTCCAAGCAAAATGAGCTCTGATAGTGTAATTCTGGCGTTATTACGGACCTACTCTTTCGGTAAATTGTAGATCGTGCCGAACACGTCCTGCTTCATGTCCACGCCGTCCGCAGCCTTCACGTTCGATTTGATGCGGAACTGCATGCACGGCTTGATGTCCGGCATTTCGAGGAAGACCGTCTTGCCGTCGTCCTGCAATTTTGCCGACTTGATCGCAAACGTGTCATGCCCGCCCTTCTTGGACGCCGGATCTTTTGGATCGTATGCCAGCGACACTTCGGGCGAACCGTAGTTGCTGGTCCACAGGTAATTCCACGCTTCGGTGTTGAAGTTTTGCGCATCGTTGGCATAGGCCTGATCCAACTTCGTCGAATACGTCACGTAGATACCCTTACTCGTCGCCTTGAACGCGCTCGGCAAATGCACTTCCTTCCCGGTGTAACGCACGCGATCGAAGCCGCCGTAAGTCGCAGCATTGGACTGCCAACCGTTCAGACCGACGATGTACAGTTGTCCGTCCTTCGTGTTGAAGCGCGCACGCATGGCGCTGCTGGTGAACTTCACCGGAATCTTCACACCGGCACCCTGCATCTGGCCATTGACTTCCTGCGGCATGACGAGATACAGCGAACTTGTGCCGTAGGACATGTGCAGCAGATAGCCCTTGTACGGACCCCATTTGTCGCTTGTCACCCACGCCTGGCCGCCGCACGAATTATCGACGCCACCGTTGTGCGAGAGCCACATCAGTGGCTTAGGCTGTTCGACGGTCGCGCCGTGAGCACTGTCGGCCACGCCGAGGAACGCGCCTTGCTTGACCCAATGCAGCGGTGATGTCGGCACCCATGTACCTTCGTTGTCGCCGATCGTGACCTGACCGGTCGGGCTGACGCACATGCCGTTGGGCGCGCGCAGACCCGTCGCGTACGTTTCAATTTTCGAGCCATCTTTCGATACTTTGAAAATCTTGCCATGATCCTTCGAGATGCGATGGAAGCCGCGGCCGCCACCCTGAACCGGCGAACCGAACGCGAAGAAGAAGTTGCCTTCTGCATCGGTGTGCAAGTCGAACGCAAACGCGTGGAATGCAGACGTCAGTTCCCACGAATTATTGAAGCACTGATAGAAATCCGCTTCGCCGTCTCCGTTCAAATCGACCAACTTCGTGATCTGATCGTGGCCGACCGTGTAGACTTCATCGTTGACGATCTTCAATCCCAGCGGCTGATGCAGGCCCGTTGCGAAGCGCTTCCACTTAAGGTGAGCGAGGGTGTCGTCGATGCCGCTGACGATCCACACGTCGCCGCTCCACGTGCTGATTGCGGCGCGTGTGCCATCGGAGAAGAAATCGAACGCCGCCGTGCGCATGTAGGAATCGTAGGGGTTCTTGTACGGAATCGTCAATTTGTCGACGACATAGGATTCGTGCTCGCCGGGTGTTGCAACGACGCCGGCCGTTTCGACGACTTCGTTCCAGCGACTCGGTCCGCCTTTGGTGAGCGCGGTCAAATCCGTCGGGGGAGTCGATGCTTTGACCAGTGCTTCAAATGCGGTCTTCGTGTCATTTCCACCGCCAGCGACGATGACCTTGATCGTCTCGGATGCCGCGCGCGCGGGGAGCTTCAAATGAATCTGGCCGTTGACGATTTCGAACGTCGCGCCAGCCGGAGCGCCGACGACCGCCGCGTGCAGTCCCCCTGCGTGAGCGACGCCATTTTCAACCGTGCCGGTCGCGGGCGTTTCAACGGACTTCGTCACCATTTTCTGTTCTTTGACCTTTTTCTTCACCTTCTTGCCGCCTTCTTCGACGGTCTTTTCGACTTCAACGGTCTCTTCCTTTTTCTCTTCGACGCGATCGACCGCTTCCGCAACCATCAACGCCTGAGCGACGCTGGACGGTGCGAGCGTGAACGTACGTACGAACGCGTTCAAATCGCCACTCTTTTCAAGTGACGGCGTTTCCAGAACGGCGCACGAACCGACCGTGTACGAGACAATTACTTTTTCGCCGTGGAGATAGAGCCCTTTGTACTTCGCCCAATCCGCAGGCAGATTGCCCGGCGGCGGGAGCGGCGCGATGCTGTCTTCGCGCGGTTCCTTAAAGGAGCCGTTCTTGTCGGCCCATCCGGGCGCGAACGGCGTTTTGAAGACGGGTTTAACGCTCAACGTCGGCCCAGGACCGTGAGCACCATCACCGATGAGTCCCTTGAAAATCAACGGTCCACCGATCCACGCGGCGGTCATGCGGCACGAATCCGCTTCGAAAATGATTCCGGAATGCCAGTCTTCCGTGAGACGAATCGCGAAACCGCGCGGCGAAATGTCGGCGCGGCGCGATTTGTGATCCATCGTGAAATTGCCGGTGCTGTTATCGAACTCCGGATTGGGTTCGCTGATGATCGAGGCCGACAGAAACGGGCCATAGTTCATTTTTTCATACGGCTTTTCGCCCTTGGCCTGACCCGCGAAAACTCCGTTTCCAACACAACAACCGATAACCGCAACCGACAACCAGATACTGCGCATTTTTTACTCCTTGCCTCGACGTTGAAAATTACAAATTTTGTATACTTAGCTACACCACCGCGCGCACGAACGATGAAGAATTAACTGCAAAACAGCAACGGCTTTTGTATCGCGAATTTCGCGGATAAACGCTGAAACGGCAACGGCAATTGGAAAGGAAAAACACTCAATGCGATTGATCATCGCTGTGAATGAATCGCACTCCATTCTACCCCAAAAACATCCGCGTCAATCCGCGTAATTCGCGGTAAAAAGGCCTTCCGCCGTTCGCGGTCACTTCAGCTCGCGCAGTTGAGTCGATAATTTTCGAATCGTTTCGGGCGCAACGCTTCCGCCGAAACGAGCGTCGGAATAGTCCCGCACAAACGCTTCGACGGCATCGAGATCCGCGATCGGCGGCAGAGCCTTTTTTTCGGTCGCTCCGGGAGATACCTGTTTCAAGTTTTGAATGTGGTCGACCCAGGGGAGTTGCAACGGACACGGCACTCCGCGGCGCCGTAGCCAACTGTCAAACCTCACGGCGAGCGCGTCGAATTCCCATCTGGGTGTGGCGTATTTGATCGATGATACAGACTGGCGGACGGTCGAGCGCCAAGTTCGAATCCAATTGACACCCAAACCCAGGGCGACGAAGACACTCGCGATCAGCGCCAGTACGCTGAACGGCGATCCGCGCAGCCAAGCTCCAATCGTTTCCGCGAAATCGCCCATCTTTT
>JANXLS010000608.1 GCA_025355035.1 Planctomycetota bacterium
ACCAGCGCGCCCGTGCCGCTGATCGTGACTGCCGGAGCTGACCCGTTGGGCGAGACGCCCACGTTGATCGCGCCGCTCGTTACGGTCAAATTGAAGCCGTTCAAGGCAATGCTCGGCGTGGTCGTACCCGTATTGGCTGGATCGCCGTCAAAGGAAACTGAATTGATCGTCGTGCCCGTGCCAATGAAAACCGCGTGCCGCACGATGGCAATGTCCGTTGCACTGGGAACCTGGCCGCCAAACCACGTCCCAACAGTATTCCAGTCGCCCGCCGCCTGGGTCACGAACGAGGCCGTCGAAGTCTTCGCGCGCAAGCCTTCCGGTACTGTTAAATTGTATTCTGCGAATTGCCCGTTTACAGTCGCCAGCGGCACATCGCCCGCCACGCCCGACGATAAGAACAGATTGGTTGTGCCGGTGCCGGTACCCGCAACGCGTTCAAAACTTAACGTGCCACCCGCAAAGCCAAACGAAGTGCCCGTGCCGGTGAGTTGAAGATTCGTCGTCGTTCCCGCCGTGTTATCCAAGCGGATCGTGCTGGCCGCAGTGAAATTGATCGTGCCGACCAGTTCGGTCTGATTGACCGCCGCCAACGGGGACACGATTCGGAACGTGCCGCCGTTCATATTGAGTGCCGCGGTGTTGTTGATATGATCGACCAGCGCCGCGCCGGTACCGCCGGAAATGTCCAAAATCGCGCCGGGCTGGATCGCGATGGCCGTCGTACCCGACAAGCGTCCCGTGTCCGTATTCAAGCTCAACACGCCGCCAGCCACGTTCGTGGTGCCGGAATAGCTATTGTTCTGCGACAGCAACAACGAGCCGCTGCCTTCCTTATCTAAATTGAACGCGCCGGTAATCGGACTGTCGATCGTTGTGTTGGCGTTGATCTGCATGACGCGGCTGCCGTTCATGACCGCGCTATTAATCGAATTTCCCAGCACAAGAGTGCTGTTGTCATTGCTTGAGACGATGAACTGGCCATTCAATGCCAGTGTGTTGCGCACTGTTCGCGCGGCGCCGGCCGCGGTGGCGATAAGGGTCGCGAAGCCGCTGTTGGTCACAGCGGACGGCAATACTGAATTGATCGTAAGCGTTCCCGTCCCAAGCGGCCCACTGCTCGGCACTGCATTGATTGCGCCGGTCGAATCGGACAGCAATTCAACTGCTCCCACGCCGGGACCGTTGGCCGTGTTGTTGCCCAAGATAAAGCCGCCGTTGAACGTATTCTGGCCACCGATCGCCAGCGTTCCCGATCCAATCTTGGTCAGCGAGAACGTGCCGGAGATAAGGTTCGCACCCGACGGGCTGTACGTCGTCTTGGCCGAGTTGAGGAACTGCCAGGTCGTGGCGGCCGTTAACGTCACATTGCCAGCGAATGTAAGTGGTGCCGCGCCGCCGAACGTCCAAAGTGTAGCTAGGGCGTTCGAGGTGATGTCGTTTCCGAGCGTTCGCGGGGCAGTCCCGTTGCCTTGCAGTATGGTGTGTGGCCCCGACGCACTGTTGCCTTGATAATTGAACGTCAACGCACCCGTTCCCAGCGGTCCGCTAATCACCGGGTTACCGGTCGAATTCGCACCCAAAGTCAGTGTGCCGCCAATCAGATTCTGCAATGCGGCCGCCGAACCCAGGAATGTCCCGCCCGAGTACGTGCTGCTGGGGCTAAGCAGTTTTAATTCCCCAACTCCGGTCTTGGTCAGCGAGAACGTCACGCCTGTGATCGTGCTGAAAATCGTCAAAGCGCCTGAATTGTTCAAATCGATCTGAGCGTTCGCGCCCAACGCGAGGGTGCTGG
This sequence comes from Planctomycetota bacterium, assembly GCA_025355035.1. GTDB lineage: Bacteria > Planctomycetota > SZUA-567 > H5-PLA8 > H5-PLA8 > JANXLS01. Next base: position 1,796 of record JANXLS010000608.1, read on the forward strand.
GATTGGCCGCCGTTCCGATCGAGGGCGTGCCATAGACATACTGCGACTGGATTAAATTACCAAGCGTGAGCGTATCAGCTCCGCTGCCGATGGTATCGACGATGGAACCGCTTTGCGCGAACGTGATGGTGTTGATTGCGCGATTGGCTCCGTTCAGGTCGATGACGTGGTTGGCACTGATGATGACCTGGTCAAGCGCGGTCGGCCCACCCGCTGGTGGTGCGGGCGTCCACGTGCCATTGGGTGCAGCCGTAGTGTCATCCCAATTTCCCGACTTCAAGGAGGTATACACCGTGCCCGTTACAATCGGCACGATGCCGCTGCCCAACAGCTGAGGACCGTTGTACATCGCCGGGTAATTAACAATACCCGCCGTCGGGCCGCTCACCGTGGCCCACGGAATCGACTGGTTGTTGGCAGGCGGATTCGTGTTTACAAAAAATTTCGTCGTGCCCGTACCGAGGCTTGAAGTGTCGCGTACGAAATTCAGCAAACCGTTCTGCGTGTTTTGAATCGGAAGGACGTTGTTGAAAATATTAGCATTGGCCGCATTCACAACAGTGTTAGCCTGCAAAGCGATATTAGACGTACCCGCTGCGTTTGCAATTTTGACAACGACCGCGCCGTTGAAGCTCAGGCCTCCGATGATTTCGTTCACTGCCGCATTCGCATTGCCCTTCATCACCAGTGTGGCGCCCACGCCGTTGAGTTGAAGGTTCTTCGCGTCGTCGATTTTATTGACCGCCGCATTCGCAGCAATTCCGGAATAATCCAGGATCAACGTCGCGCCAGCATCCACTCGATAGTCGGGGAAGACGTTTCCAATTCCGAGCGTTCCCAAGCCGCTTGCCACCAGGGTTCCCGCAGAGACGAACGTCTGGCTTGTAGACGCGCCGTCGGCCCAACCCGCAGGCCCTGTCACGGTTAAAACGCCAGCGCCGCTTTTCGTCAAAAGCTTACCCGATGCCGCCGTCGTGCTGCCGCGCACGATGCTGCCGGCGAACGGAGTTGCAGCCGAAAACGCCGTTTGATTGGCGCAAGTAAATCCATTGGTCGAAAGGGAGTTCACCTGAATAGTTCTAGCGCCGCCGTTTAAATTCACAAACCCA
>JANXLS010000620.1 GCA_025355035.1 Planctomycetota bacterium
GGTCGCATGACCAAATTTGGATCCATTTGGGATGACTTCGCCACCGGCAAAAAAGCCGCTGATGAAGCTCGCGAACTCTACAATTCCCCCGACGCCGCAGCCGACGCCGACCTCAAAGCCCTCGCCAAAGAAGAACTCGACACCGCGGCAGCCCAACAGGAAGCCGCACGCGTCCTACTCGTCGATATGCAGCTCAATCAGGACGACGACGCCGAACGCAACGTCATCATCGAACTCCACAAAGGCACCGGCGGCGACGAAGCCGCGCTCTTTGTCGGCGACTTGTACACCATGTATCAGAAGTACGCCGAACGCGTCGGCCTGAAATTGACCGTCCTCGAAAACTCCCCCGGCAATGTCGGCGGTTTCAACGAAATGACCCTGCGCGTTGAAGGCGACGGAGCCTACGGAAAATTCCGCTATGAAGGAGGCGGCCACCGTGTCCAACGCGTCCCCGAAACCGAAACCAAAGGCCGCGTTCAAACCAGCATGGCCCGCGTCGCTGTTCTCCCGGAAGCAGAAGAAGTCGACGTCCACATCGATGTCAAAGACGTCCGCGAAAGCTTCTGCGCCGCCGGCGGGCCAGGCGGTCAGAACGTCAACAAAGTCGCGTCCCAATGCCAGCTCGTCCACGAACCCTCCGGCATTATCGTCCACTGCATGGAAACCCGCAGCGCGATGCAGAACAAAGTCCGCGCGTGGCAGATTCTCCGTTCCAAATTGTACGCGCTCAAAAAAGCCGAAATCGAAAACGCTCGCTCCGACCAGCGTCTCGGCCAGATCGGCAGCGGCGATCGCAGCGAACGCATCCGCACGTATAATTATCCGCAGGGTCGTTTAACGGATCATCGCATTGAAGGTGACGACAAGAACTGGCCGATACAAGATGTAGTCGAAGGCAATCTGGAACCCCTCGTCGCCCGCCTCGAAGAAATTCGTCGCAGCGCCGGGAAGACGCAGAACTGAGTGCTGAATGCTGAATGCTGAATGCTGAATGCTGAATGCTGAATGCTGAATGCTGAATGCTGAATGCTGAAATTCGACGCGAACTTATTATGCTTTTGCTGCGTTTATTTTTGACATTGCCGATAATGTAAGTTGCAAGGAACCTTTTTTTGACGCTTGGCGCCGAGAACTCATCTGGTACCGCTCGTCACTCAGGATTTAGCACTCAGGACTCAAAAATGGCCACCGCGCAACGCTTGCCTAAACTCGTCGAACTGGTCGCCAAGAGATACGAAGTGGACGGCAAGAAAGGCGAATTGACCGACATCCGCGACCCCTTCTTATTGGGTACTTGGATGATCCTCGGCGAGCATTCCAAAAAGAACGGTCAGATCCGCGCGCACGAAGCCCTGCGCCGCGCCAAGGGCGTCACCCCCGGCCAACTGCTCGACATCCTTCCTGAAAAACTCAACTCCGTCTGCCAGCAGGCCGGGCCTTACGAAGACGCCCGATCCAAAAAACTCTACCAATACGCCGACGACATCGAAGACAAATGCGGCAAGGAATTCGGCAAACTTTTCATCAAACCCA
>JANXLS010000645.1 GCA_025355035.1 Planctomycetota bacterium
ATCCAAGCGACCGCGATACGAAATTGGGCCAAGGACACCAGCGACATCGCCGAAACATTCGCGCGCGGAGCCCGCTTCTGCACCCCCGAAGAATTCGCGACGCAGTTCAAGATGTTCACCAAGTACATCAAATCGAAACCCATCTATTTCACGGTCGTTTACGAAGCCTATCGAGCCGACGGAATCAAACACGCGCTCGCCGCGTCCAAGATTTCGCTTGAATGCAACCCGGGCGACGAAGACATGAAACGCGAAGCCGACTACCTCGAAAAGCTCGCCGAAAAGCGCTTGAAGAACATGGCCGAAAAAGAAAAGGCAGACAAAGCCAAAGCTGAGAAAGAGAAGGCAGAGAAAGAGAAAGCTCCGAAAGTCACCGCCGAAAAAAAGTAGCGTCGAATGAAATTCGACTCGTCTGTTGAACCCAAGCATCAAAAGAGCCGAACACACTTCGGCTCCCAATTTATATCGAGGCACGCGGAACATGCCCAAAGAAATCGAACACAAATTCCTTGTCCACACCGACCTCCTCCCGCCGTTGGGCGACGGCAAAAAACTGATCCAGGGCTACCTCTGCGCGCGCCCGACCGTTCGCGTCCGCATCGTCACAACAAAATCGTCAGCAACCGCCTACCTGACGATCAAAGGTCCGGGCTTGGTCGAACGCGATGAATTCGAATACGAAATCAACGTCGATCACGCGCGCGAAATGTTGCCGTTGTGCGGCAAGGTAATCCTGGAAAAAATCCGGCACGTCGTTGACGGTTGGGAGATCGACGAATTTCTCGGACGCCACCACGGCCTTTGGCTTGCCGAATACGAATTGCACTCGCCCGACCAAAAACTCCCGCCGTTGCCCAAATGGGTCGGGGACGAAGTGACCGGAAATCCCGCGTACTCCAACTCCACGCTCGCCCTTCAACCGTAATCGACTTGCTCCAAAAATCGGTGCCTGATTTCAGCGCTTTGCGTATTTCGTCCGTACGCTTACGATTCTTCAACCATGAAACGCAGTCTCCTTTTTGCATCCATCTTGATCTGCGCCAGCGCCTTCGCGCACCTCAATCACATTCAATTCGCGGCCGTCGATGAAATCGACGGCCACATGCGCATCCGCTACCGCATGTCCGCTGACATGTTCATGTCAAATCTCGACGCCGACATTAAGAGCGGCCGACTGAGCGAATCGATCAAACAAAAGCCGATCGACCAAATCATCCGCGCTTATTTCCAAACACACCTTCTCCTTGAAATCGACGGAGCAAAACACGAAGCCGCATCCGCAACTTTTTCATTCGATTCAAAAACAAGCGACTGGATCGCCGATTTTTTCTTCGATACACCCAACGCCAGCGCGACGGCCACCTTGTTTTGCGATGCTTTCCTCCAAAACAACCCACGCACGCAAACCCTCGCTCGGATCAACTGGCGCGGCGAAAACACGATGTATCATCTGCGTCTTGGGAACACGCGCTATGTACTTGGGTCAAGTCTCCGCCCGCTCAGCGATACGCAAGTCGCCATCGCTCCGCTTCACCAGCAATTTCTTGACGGCCTCGCACAAGCGTTGAAAGCCTACGATTTCCTCGCGGCAGGCGCGCTCGTCGTCGCTGTATTGGGACAGATTCTGACAAAAGCTCCGCGCGCAATTGTTCCACTCCTGGCACTCGCCGCAGCCGCGGCGTTGAGCGCCGATCAATGCGCGCGAAATGGAATTCCTAATACTATTGGCTTCGCGCTCGGTTGGCTCGCCGTTGTACTCACCGTCTACCGCATTTCGACGCAATCGCGCCGCAGCGCCTGATCAAACCGTGGAGAATTTAATGCGCAAATCGACTTCACCCTTCGTCATCGCCCTGGCCCTTCTCATGTACGGAGTTCACGCCGCTGACGACGCGAGTCCACTTTCAGTCTACACAACCTTTTACCCTCTGGCTCATTTTTCCCAAGTTATCGGCGGTGCCCGCGTCCACGTCGTCAATCCGCTTCCAGAAACCGAGGACGGCGCGTTCTGGGTTCCGCCGCGCGATACCATCAAAAAATACCACGCCGCCGATTTGATCGTAATGAACGGCTCGAACTACGAGCAGGGCTTCGGAAAAGTTTCACTTCCCGAATCAAAAGTGGTCAACACGACCGGGTTCTTAAAAGGAAACGAAGTCATTTTCGACGACCCCATCACGCACGCGCATGGCGCCGCCGGCACACACACACACCAAGGCATCGACGGCCACACGTGGGTCGACCCGCGAACCGCGCAAAAACAGGCGCACGCAATCTATGACGCCCTTTGCGAAAAGCGCCCGACATACGCGGCCGAATTCAAAACAAACCTCGCGAAACTTGACGCGCAGTTCGACGAACTCGACCGCCTCGTTCAAGCAACACTCGTCCCCGCCGCGCAAGGCAAACAAATTTTCGCGTCGCACCCCGCGTACAATTACCTCGCACGCGCATACAAGCTGAACATCAAATCGTTCCACATAGATCCCAACGAAACGCCCGCCACGGACGAATTGGAACGCATTGGAAAGTTCATCAAAGATCACCCTGGCACCGTCATCCTGTGGGAAGACACCCCGAAACCCGAAAACAAAAAGCTCGTGAACGAAAAGTTCAAACTGACATCCGTGGTGTTCTCGCCGTGCGAATCGCTCGATAAGGAAGACGCAAAATCCGGGCGCAATTTCTTCGACGTCATGAAGCGAAACATTGAATCGCTTGCGGCGGTTCTCAAGTAGAAAGAAGCGTTTTGTGCGAACCGCAAAGTGTATTCTTTGGTGTGCCGCTTTGCTCGCCGCGATGGTCTGGGCGCGTTTCCGCACGCACGACCAACGCCCGCCGACGCGAGCGGAATTCGAAGAACGCCACCGCATCTGCTACGACATTTTTGCCGCATCGGACGCCGGTCACGCGTACGATCTGCTCGCTCAAACATTCTGCGGCGGAGAATTGGATAAGCAATATGGCTCGTACGCGACGGCAACGAAACAACTCGTTAAAGCCGGCGCAAGCGTCACCGTATGGGACTTGCAATATCAGGATTTCAAACTGCTCGAATCAAAAGCCAATCGCTGCACTGTTTATTCGAAATGGAATGTCGTCTACGTGCTCGGTCACAGCCAACATTCCCACGTTCGGAGCAACGCATACGAAGCAGTTTTTGAATTGGTCAAAGACGCCAGCGGTTGGCGCGTGATCTCCAGCCGCATCCTCAGCGACAACAATCTCGCATAACACACTCGAATACGAAACACATGATTCAGATCGAGAACCTCCATTTCGCTTACCCCGGCTCCAACGGTGCGCTGTTGAACGTCGCAAATCTCCGCGTCGCTCCCGGCGAAAAAGTCATGCTGCGCGGCCCCAGCGGCTCGGGCAAGAGCACACTCCTGAACCTCATGGCCGGCATTCTCAAACCACAATCCGGCCGCGTCTGCGTCTGCGGCGAAGAACTCGTCCCGATGAGTGAAAGCGCCGCGCGCGATTTTCGAGCAAACCGCATCGGTTTCATCTTCCAGGACTTTGCCCTGCTCGAATACCTTACCGTCGCCGACAACATCCTCCTCCCCTACCGCATCAACCAGTCGCTCACCTTGAACACCGACGTTCACGCCCGCGCTCAGCGCCTCCTTAACGACCTCAGCATTGCGCACAAATCCGCCGCATTCCCAACGCGTTTATCGTTCGGAGAGCGTCAACGCGTAGCCATTGCCAGAGCAATGATCGCGTCTCCGCAACTTATCCTCGCCGATGAACCCACAGCCAATCTCGACAAAGCCAACGCCCTGAAAACGATCGAGCTGATCGTCTCCAGCGCGGCGCACAACAAAGCCGGCCTCGTCGTCGTCTCACACGACGAATCGTTGGATACCTATTTTGATCGCGTCGTCGATATGGCGCAATACAAACACGCATGACTCGCGAATCGTTCTCTGTTTTGCCTGTCGAGTGCTCTTCCATTTTAATTTGCATTCTCGCATTCGATTTCTTCGGTGTAAAGATTTGAGTCGCCCGATCTAAAATCGCCATTCATCCGAGCCTTCGAGAATGTTTCCACTGCTACGCAAAAGCCCGCAATTGACTCGCGCGCAACCAACGCATCGCGCTCTCCATTCGCGTGTCGCGATAGCATTCCGCGTGTCAATAATGGCTGTAATTGTTTTGCACACTAGCCCCATTTTTTGCGCGGAAGACGAGGCCGTTTACGCCCAATCCATCCGCCCGATTCTGAATTCATATTGCATCAAATGCCACTCGACTGAAAAGCACAAAGGCGATCTTGATCTCGCGCGTTTTTCGTCGCTGAGCGAAGTCAAGAAACACGCGAAGATTTGGCAGGGTGTCGCCGAACAACTCGCCAACAACGACATGCCTCCGGCCAAAGAACCTCAGCCTACTTCCGCAGAGAAAGAACGACTTTCGAAATGGATCGATGAAACGCTGAGCGCCATCGCCTTGTCGCGCGCGGGCGACCCGGGTCCGGTCACATTGCGGCGGCTTTCGAACGCCGAGTACACCTACACAATCCGCGATCTGACCGGCGTCGAGTCGCTTGATCCCGCGCGCGAATTTCCGGTCGATGGTGCTGCTGGCGAAGGCTTCACAAATACCGGCCAAGCCCTCGTCATGGCTCCATCGCTGATCACAAAATACCTCGAGGCTGGAAAAGAAATCGCAAGCCACGCGGTCCTTCTCCCGGACGGAATTCGCTTCTCAGCGAAGACCACGCGCCGCGATCGAACGGAGGAACTTCTCGCTGAAATTCGCGCGCTCTACCGCGAATTCACCGATCCGCGCGGCGGCGAAAAGTTCAATCTGCAGGGCGTCGTCTTCGAAAGCAACGCGGGTGGACGTTTGCCGCTCGAAAAATATGTCGCCGCGACAATTCAATCGAGAGACGCGCTGCTTCAAGGCACGACATCGTTCGACACAATAGCGCGCGAACGAGGATTGAATGCGAAATATCTTGAGACTCTTTTCAAAACGCTCAACGACCCCAAACCTTCTCTGCTCTTCGACGCCATCCGCGCCCGTTGGCGCACGGCTCAAGAGAAGGACACGAAGACAATCACCGACACGATCGCCGAGTGGCAGAAAGCGTTGTGGAAATTCGGCAGCGTTGGCCACATCGGAAAAGTGAACGGGCCGAAAGCATGGATGGAACCGGTCAACCCGCTTGTTGCAAAACAGGATTTCAAAATCAAAATCGCCGTTCCACCGGACGGCAGCGACGTCACGTTCTATCTGACAGCATCCAGCGTCAGCAGCCAAAGCGCCCACGATTTCGTGACGTGGCAGGAACCGCGCTTGGTTGCGCCCGGACACCCCCCACTCCTCTTGCGCGACATCCGCGAATTCTGCTCCCAACGCGCTGCAAACCGAACGCGATTGTTTTCGAACACCGCAAAAGTACTCGAGGCCGCCGACGAAGTACGAGCTGCCAAAAGCAAGATCGACGTTTCCCTTCTCGCTCAAAAACATGGCGTCGATGCCGACGCACTGAACACGTGGCTCGTCTATTTGGGCATCGGCTCCAACGGCCCCGCTGTCATCAAAGACTATTTAAAAACGCAGATCAAGCGCGGCTCGAACTTCGATTTCATCAACGGCTGGGGCGATATGAATACGCCCAACATCATCGCGAATTCGTCGGACAAAGAAGTGCGCATTCCGGGCACCGTAAAAGCGCACAGTGTTGTCGTCCATCCCGCGCCGAAGTTGCAGGCCGCTGTTGGCTGGCGAAGCCCGATTGCCGGAAGCGTTAACGTCGCATCGACGGTGCAACGCGCGCATACGGCGTGCGGAAATGGGATCATTTGGTTTCTCGAAATTCGCCGTGGAAGTACGCGCCAGCGGGTCGCGTCGGGAACGATCACCGATTCCAAAGCTCAGCAGGTTGGCCCTATCGAAAAAGTCCGCGTCCAACCCGGCGACCTCATTTCCATTCTAATCGATCCGCGCGAGGGAAATCACTTCTGCGATTTGACCAGCATCGATCTCACCATCACAAGCGACGGCGACGCTCCCCAAAGATGGGACCTCGCCGCCGACATCTCGCCCGACATTCTCGCGGGCAATCCTCACGCCGATCGTTTTGGAAATCAGGACGTCTGGCATTTCTACACTGAACCGGTCGGCAGTGACGCGAACTCGGGCCTCATCATTCCGCCCGGTTCCTTGCTGGCTCGCTGGCAATTGTCTACGAACGTCGAGGAACGATCGAACCTTGCCAACAACATTCAAACGCTTTTGATGAGCGCTACGAGCGTCGTAAAAGACAGTCCCGACGCCCAACTCGTTCGGACGCTCAACTCCCTCTCCGAGCCGCTTCTGTCTGCGAAAAAGAACGCGTTGACGCCTTCGAATTCCACGATTCAAAAAGTGCACACACAAAACGATTGGGGACTCGATCCCGCGATGTTCGGACATCATCCCAACGGTGAAGCACGCGATTCCGCGAACCTTTGTATTCGCGCGCCTTCGGTCATTGAAATCAAACTCCCCGCCGACCTCGTCGCCGGAAACGAATTCGTAACAACTGCCGTGCTCGACAAACAGACGGGCGTGGAAGGTTGCGTCCAGCTTCATGTGCTCACGGATAAACCGACGAAGGAAGCGGGGCTTCATCCCGGCGTCGCCGCGACTCCCGCCAACGGTACATGGAATTCGAACGCGCAAAACGTCGCGTACACCACACCCATCGTTACTTGCGAAGGAAGCCAAATTCGGAAGCAAATCGAGTCCGAATTCGACGCCTTCAGAAATGTGTTTCCAGCCGCACTGTGCTACACAAAGATAGTTCCGGTCGACGAA
>JANXLS010000663.1 GCA_025355035.1 Planctomycetota bacterium
CTGGTGCTCTCCCTTGTCGGTGCGTTCTGGCACAATTTCGATGTGAAACGTCAGGCTGAATTGCAGAAGGTCGCCGAGCACCAACGGTCCGCCGACGACTCCGTGAAAGTCGGCCACGCCGCGTTACTTGATGCGCGAAAATTCTCTGCCGAAGAAAAATCAACTGAATGCGAACGCGCCTTGGTCGAAGCCGAAGACCGCTTTCGTGCCGCGCTGATCACCCTGCCCGAACACGTCGCCGCACGCGATGGCCTGCGCGAAGCCGCCCTCGTTCATTTCGGCAAACGGTTCTCCCAAAAAGATTGGCGCGGAGCCCGCGAAAAACTCGTGCTCGCCCACGATGCCGGGCTTCCGGACGGTGAATACGATCTGAAGAAAGAAGCCCTCGCCGCGCTCGAATCCAAACGCGAGAGCCACATCCGCGCCCGCGTCTCCGCGCTCATGAAAGACGCCGCGTCTTTCCCGCGCACGGTACTTTACGAAATGGCCGTCTACGAATTGATCTCGCTCAAAGATCCGCTCACCGTCACGCTTTTGAGTGGCCACCTCTCCAACCCCCATCCCGACTGCCGCCGGCTCGCGCTCGGAGCCTTGGCGTGGGTTAGCGACGATTCCCTTGTTCCAAAAATTCTTCCGTACATCCAGCCCACAACGCCCGACGGCAAGGACAATCCGCAGGGCGTTCAAGAAGCCGCGCTCAACGCCGTCTGCGTTTTGTCCAGTGAGCGAAACGTCGCCGCCTTTGACGCCATCAACGCCCGCATCGCCGCCGAGCCGCGTCAGAAACTCAGCCTCCTTTTTGAACGCATCAAGATCTACTACCAAGCCTTCGCCCGGCGTGTCGAAACCGACAGAACCACGCCCCAGACCGCCGCAGAATGGATCAAACGCGCCGAGACTTTCACGGCACGGGAAGAACATCACGAAGCGCTCGACAGCTACGACCACGCGCTGTTTCTCGATCCGCGCAACGCCGCCGCGCTCTACGCACGCGCTGCGTCCAAACGGACCGTCAAGGATTTCGACGGCGCTCTCGCCGATCTGGCCGTCGCGCGAAAACTTCAAGCCCCCGCGCCCGTCCTGCTCAACGAAATCGGTTCGATCAAAACGCGCATGCGAGACTATGACGGGGCCATTCAGGACTTCGATCAAGCCCTCGATATCGACCCGCAGAACGTTGACGCGTTCGCTAACCGGGCCTACTGCAAGACACTCTTGAACGATCACAAGGCCGCGCTCGTCGACTACGATACCGCCGTAAAACTCGCGCCGGAAAACGCCAACGTGCGTGTCAGCCGGGGCCAAACGCGTATGAAAACGGCGGACATCAACGGTGCCATGGCCGACTTCAAACACGCCCTTTCCGTCGACGCCCGCAACACCGACGCGCACTTCGGATTGGCCACCGCCCACGAAGCCCACGGCAACACCAAAGCCGCGCTCTCCGAGTATGACAAGGTCATCGAAATCGATCCGCGTTACGAAAACGCCTTCGCCCGCAAGGGTGTGCTGGACCTGAAGCTGAGCCATTTTGCGGACGCGATCGACTCCTTCAACAAAGCCGACATCCTCGTCCCTGACAGCCCCAAGACATTTTATTTCCGGGCCATGGCCAAATCAAAATTGGGCGACACGAAAGCCGCCGTCGCGGACTTCGACCGTGCTGTCATTTTGCAGCCCTCGCTGGCTGAAGCCTGGGTTGCGCGCGGCACATTACGCGCGGAGATGGGCGACATGGATGGTGCGCAACAAGACATCGAAAAAGGCCTCCAAATCGATTCGCGAAAAACCGATGCCTGGGTCAATCTCGCCATCATCCACTTCAAAAAAGGCAACGAAAAAGCCGCGCTGGAAAACCTCGCCCGCGCTGAAGAAATCAATCCGAAAGCAAAGGAAATCTACGGCGTCCGATCCGGCATCCACTACGAACGCGGCCGCATTCAGGAAGCACTCGAGGACCTAACCAAAGCGCTCGAGTTGGAACCGCGAAACACGAAGGTCGCCGCGAAGATTGAAAGCATACGTGCCGCCCGGCGCGATGCTGCGCCTTATCTCGAAGCTCTTCGCCGCGAAATCGAAAAGAAGCCCGACGACGCCGACGTCCTTTTCCGCTGCGCCGGCCAATTGCTGGAGTCCGCCGACGAATCGCTCCGCGACCCCGCTAAAGCGCTGCCTCTCGCGCAAAAAGCAGCGTCGCTCTCACACGATTCAAACCCGGAATACCTCGACACGCTGGCCCTGGCGTTCTTCAAAAACGGTAAACAAGCCGAGGCTATCGCCGCCCAAAAGAAAGCGCTCAGCGTGCTTCCAGCCGATGCAAAACTCACACAGCGCGCTATGTTCGAAGCTCATCTGAGAACCATCGAAGGGCCGAAATAATACGTAAACAAGGAAGTTCACTTTCAATTGCTCTGCAACAGCACCTTCTGCTCCATCAGTGCATCCACTTTATGACAGTACGCCCGGAATGCTTCAAAGTCTTTGACCGGAATGCGCGAGTTTTTCAGTTCAAAATATTCGTCAATCACCAACTCGTCGCCGTTCTGTTTCACGTTGCGCACATACGACCCGAACGGATGCTCCATCTTCTCGGCTTCCGGCAGAGACACCACTTTCATCCCCGCTTCAAATCGGTACGTCAGCCTCGTTTTTCGCGACCATGCCACATACGTTTCGATGTCGTGCGTTCGGCGCGCGTCTGTGGCGTAGCGTTGCGTCAGACCGATCGGTTCGAATGCTGCGGGGAGCGCCAAACGGTCGCCGCTGCGCGAACCCAGATTCGGGATCGATAACTCCATGTCGCTCCACGCCGGCCCCTGGCTGAGCAGATCCGACGCTGTCAACTTCTTCA
>JANXLS010000676.1 GCA_025355035.1 Planctomycetota bacterium
CAAGCGGAAGACGAACTGGCCAGCGCCGGGATTGTGCTGGGCGCGGGATGGATGGGTGCGCGGGCGATGACATCGACATCCGGTCCGGGTATCAGCTTGATGGCGGAGTTCATCGGCTTGGGTTACTACGCTGAAATTCCGGGCGTGTTCTTCGACGTTCAACGCGCGGGGCCTTCGACAGGATTGCCGACGCGAACCCTGCAAGGCGACGTGGGTTTCTGTGCGACGTTGAGCCACGGGGACACGAAACATATTTGTCTCTATCCCGGGACGGTTCAGGAATGCTACGAACTGGCGATGGATGCGTTCAATCTGGCTGAACAGTTCCAGACGCCGATTTTCGTTTTGCTTGATCTGGATCTGGGCATGAACAGCTGGATGGCCGATCCGTTCACCTATCCCGACAAGCCGATTGCGCGCGGAAAGGTTCTCGACGCGGCAAAACTTGACGAACTGCAAGCCGCCGGGAAGACATTCGAACGCTACCGCGATGTTGACGGAGACGGCATTCCGTACCGCACACTCCCGGGGACAGACCATCCGATGGCTCCGTATTTCACACGCGGAACCGGGCATACCGAGAAGGCGACATACAGTGAAAAGCCTGCCGATTGGGTGCATGGATTGGATCGTTTGGCGAAAAAATTCGAGACGGCTCGAACGCACGTTCCTGCGGCGATTTTGAGCGGCGACGAAACGGCGGAGGTCGGTTTGATCGCTTATGGTTCGACGGAATCGCCGATGATTGAAGCGATGGATCAGTTAAAGGCAAAGGGGATCAAGACGGAATATCTGCGCATTCGCGGATTTCCATTCTCGCAGCAGATTCACGAATTTATCGCTCGAAAAAAGCGCGTGTACGTCATCGAACAAAATCGTGACGCGCAGATGTTGCAGCTCTTAAAGTCCGACATTCCTGCTGAGCAGATTGTCAAACTGCAGAGCGTTCGACATTACAATGGATTGCCGGTGGATGCGCGATCGTTGAGCGACGCGATCGTTGAACAAGAGAGGTGAAGCGGCCGCAGTCGTTCGGAAAGCATCGTGACTGAGGGCCTGTAAAAATAATAAACTGCAGAATTGCTTGCGTCTTTCGGCTTGGCTCTTCGTTGAACGCTCAGTCAGAGATAAACTCGTATATCTTCCGTCGCGTCCGCCTCGATCGAGGCCGAAATACGCGGCGGATTTCTGCAGTTTACTATTTTACAGGCCCTAACGAATCACAAGGAGATACGGGCATGGCAGAGGTAATGACCGTTCCGGCAGCACCGAAGACCAATCGCATCGGCCTGCCTCTTGACCCGTATAAAGGAGCAGAATCAACGCTGTGTTCCGGCTGCGGGCACGATTCAATCACGGCTCAAATCATCAAGGCCTACTACGAGACTGGCATCCGTCCGCATACGGTTGCAAAGCTATCGGGCATTGGCTGTTCGTCGAAAACGCCGGCCTATTTTTTAGGCAAGGCACATGGCTTCAATGCGGTGCACGGGCGAATGCCGTCGATTGCGACCGGTACGAAGATCGCCAACAAGCACATGAACGTCATCGGTGTCAGCGGCGACGGCGATACGGCGTCGATTGGGCTGGGACAATTCTCGCATTTGGTCCGGCGCAATCTTGGGATGGTGTACATCATCGAAAACAACGGCGTGTACGGACTGACGAAGGGGCAGTTCTCGGCGACGGCGGATGCGGGTTCGGGCTCGAAGAAGGGCGATGTCAACGAGATGGTTCCGATCGATTGCTGCGGGATGGCGATTGAATTGAACTGCACATTCGTGGCGCGGTCGTTCTCGGCGGACTTAAAGCAATTGTTGGGATTGTTGAAGGCCGCGATCCATCACGATGGAACGGCGTTGATCGATGTCGTCTCGCCGTGCGTGACGTTCAACAATCACGAGGCATCGACGAAGAGTTACAAATATGCACGAGATCACGAAATGGCGCTGCACGATATCGACTTCATCGAGCATGTTGAGCCGATGGCACCGATCGATGTCAAACCCGGCGAAACGCGCGAAATTGAAATGCACGACGGTTCGTTTATTCGTTTGAAAAAAATCGCTGAAGATTACGATCCGACCGATCGCATTCACGCAGTCGCGACGATCGAACGCGCGCGGCAGGAGAAACTTTTCTTAACCGGACTGTTGTACCTCGACGGATCGCGCCGATCGTTTACGGACACGCTGAATTTAGTGGATGAGCCGCTCAACACACTTCCGTCGGAGCGCGTCCGCCCGCCACAGTCGGCTCTTGATGAAATGATGCAGGCGCTGAAGTAGCTTAAAGTTTAAAGTTCAAAGTTTGAAGTTTGAGTGGCCACGAGTCCCCTCACCCCGCGCATCCCTTTTCGAAATGGGGGAATGCGAAACCCTCTCCTCAACAGAGAGGGTAACGGGGACGGGTAGGAAATAAGCAGGGCATTCGACGAACTTGAAACGGGTGAGGCTTGATGCGAAGCGGTGTGAAGGCGGCTCTGAAAATTGCGGTGGCGGGCGGATTTATTGCGTATGGAATCGCGACGAACAAGATCGATATCGACAATCTGGCGCGAGCACTGACGCGGGCGCCGGGTTATTTTGCTGCTGCCGTCGCGATGCTGACGCTTCAGACGGTGATCACGGCGGTGCGGTTGAAGCGGTTGCTGCGTGCGCATGGGGACGAACTTCCGTTCTGGACGGTCGTCAAAATCAATTACATCGGAGCTGCGTTCGATTTGTTCGGGCTGACGTCTGTTGGCGGGGACGCGGTGAAGGCGTTTTATCTTGCGCCTAAAATCCCGACGGGGCGGCGGACGGAGTCGTTGAGCACACTGCTCGTCGATCGGTTGCTGGGGTTGCTGGGGTTGTTGTCGTTGACGCTGGCGGCGGCGGTCTGGTGTTTGAACGCGCTGTGGTCGGAGGAAGCGATTCGACCGTATCTGGCGGGGCTTTTGGTAGTTTGCGGGGGGCTTTTGGCGGGATCGTTTGTGTTGTTTTCGCGGCGGTTGCAGGAGTGGGCACCGTTGCGTTGGGTGCTTGGGAAGCTGCCGTTTGGCGGGACGTTCAATCGGGTGTATTCGTCGATGCGGGCGTTTAGCGAGCGGCCGTTGATTTTGTTGGAAGGTTGGGGTTGGGCGGTTTCGGTGCATGTGTTGGGATGCTGCGCGGGGTATCTGCTGGCGCAGGGGTTGTCGATGCAGAGTGTGGCCGGGGCGACGGGAGTGTCGTGGAGTTTGTTTTTCGTGGCGCTGATGATGTCGAATTTTGTGAGTTCGTTTGCGCCGTTTGGCGGGATTGGCGTGGGGCAGGCGGCGTATGCGTTCGTGTTTGAACGCGTCGCGCGGTTGCTGGGCGGGGCGGATCTGGCGACGTTGATTCAGCTAGCGTTTATTGTGGTGAAAGCGCCGGGGTTGATTGCGTGGGTGATGGCGGGGCGCAGACAGCAGGCGAATTCGGAGAGCATGCGACCGGGATAGTCGAACTTAGGGCCTGTAAAATAATAAACTGAAGAATTGCTTGCGTCTTTCGGCCTGGCTCTTTGTTGAACGCTCAGTCAGAGATACACTCGTATATCTTCCTTCGCGTCCGCCTCGACCCAGGCCGAAATACGCGGCGGACTTCTTCA
>JANXLS010000689.1 GCA_025355035.1 Planctomycetota bacterium
CGAACACGCGATTTTTTAAGGCGAACGAGATGATGTTATTGAGCACACAGACTCCTGTTGAAACAGTTTGGACCCCAAACGGCCGAGAACCGGCCGCCCTTATCCGTGGTTGTGTCCCGCGTGTGGATCGATCGCTCCGCCGCTGGATTTCAGCGCCAGACTCAAACCAAACGCTCCCGTTTGAACGACCGGATCGCCGGGGAATACTTCCGACAATTTCGCGTCAAGCACCACGACTTCGTGGTCTTGATAAAGAATCACGACCTTCGCCGGCTTGAACGAATCGCCGTTCTGGATGTAGACGACTTTGTCCGCGCCATCCTCGGCTACAGCACTGGCGGGTAGCACGTAAACATCCTTCAGTGCCTTGATTGGGATGCGGAGTTGGTAGCGCATGCCTTCGTGCAGGTTCCACGTTCGGAACTTCATCGCATCCGTGAAGCCGGGACCATTGCCTGCGAGGCTGCCGGACGCGTCGTTCTGAACGGGAATGAATCCATAGACAGCTTGAGCGTGAGCCTGCTCGCTCTTTTCATCTCCGCCCACGTAGAGAACTTTCAAGCCTTTCAAAATAGGACCTGAGCCCTCAACCAGCGGCACGGCTTCAAATTCCAGCCCCTTACTGTAGGCGTTGAACAGGATTTGAAATTCTTCGCCGGCCGGTTGTGCGCGCAAAAACATCTGGCGCGGATTGGACAGAATCAACAGCTTCGCGCCGGACTCAACTTTATCGAACGGTTTGACCAACACCTGTTGAATGTCCCAATCCGGAACGCCGTTAAACGCCGGGATCGAAATCTCTACAACAGGTCCCAGCGCGTTCGCCGCATAAAGCGCTTTGATGTGCTGCAACGTGTTGCCCTGCTGCAGCAATCCGGCGATGTCAATAAAGAGCACAGCGGCTTTGGGATCGCTCATGATCCATTCGGCCAATTCCGGCGTCGCCAGTCCCAAGCCAGTCAACTCGCCTAAGACCGCGATCGTCCAGGGGGCGTCGTGTTCCGTGGCATGCAGCGCCGCGTGAATCGCTTCGGTCCGGTCAGTCCAAAGTCCGCTCTTCTTAAGCGCACGCAACCAAATATCATGGTTGTAAAGTGGAATGGTTTTTCCGCTTTCGATTTCTTTGATTTGGTCGTCCGTGAATCCATGCAGCGTTAAATTCTCGCGCGCATTGATCAGTTCCTGCTCGGCGCGGGCGAGTTCATAGCGCAAATCAATCTCCGTCTTCCGCGGCACCAGCGCCGGTTCATTCGCGCCTTTCGTGAACGACTGTACGCGTGCCAACTCCGTTTGCAGCAATTGCGTTCCTTTCAGCGCCTTGCGAATATCGGACACCGCGGTGTGAATCTGCTCGTTGGCTGGTTTGATGATCTCGTCGGTCAGTTTCAAAACGGGTCGCGGAAAGGGATCGCGCAGCAGTGTGACGACGACGGTCCCGGACGTTCCAACTGTACCCGCGCGAACCCTGACGTCGCGAACCACGCCCGCGACAGGCGTGGTGACCGACTGTGTGGAATTCGGCACGTCCGCCACGGTCGCCGGGACGGTTTTGTAAATGCTGAACGCGGTGCTGTCGATGTCCTTTACGGTCACGCCGAGATTTGCAATCGTCTGTGGCGACAACCCGCTCGGTGCCGCAGCGTGTTCGGCGTGATCGTGCCCGCCGTGCGAGTGGCCATGCGCGGCCTCGCCTTCTCCTTCACCACCGCCTCCACCGGACTTGCGGCTCCCAACAACCCATCCGCCCGCAATGCCGATCGCTCCAAAGAAGACGCACAGCAACA
Source organism: Planctomycetota bacterium (assembly GCA_025355035.1). GTDB lineage: Bacteria > Planctomycetota > SZUA-567 > H5-PLA8 > H5-PLA8 > JANXLS01. The sequence continues at coordinate 1,785 of JANXLS010000689.1, forward strand.
GCACATAAAAGGTCTGACCGATCGTCTTGTTCATTTAACGGTTTTCCTTGCAAACAGGGCATTCCGCGTGTGCGGGTTGTGCGACAACGCCGAGCGGCGGTGTGTCGGATAACGATTCGTTCGGAAATGGCGCCAGGGGATAACCCACCGCTTGTTCAAGTTCGATCCAAGCCCCGCGCAAAGACAGTTCCGTCTCAAGCGCGTCCAACAAAACGCTCCGCTGATTGCGTTCGGTCTCCAGGAATTTCAGCGAATCGGAGACGCCCGTTTCCATTGCTTTGCGCGCCAGTTCGATGTTTTTAGTGGCACGGGGCAGGACGAGCGTGTTGAGCATTTTCAACTTCTCAGTCGCGAGCTTGAAGTTTGAGTACGCGCGATCGAGCGCCGCCAGTGCACGGTTCGCCGCCGCCTCAAACTTGATGCGAATTTCTTCGCGCTTTTGTTTGGCAGACGCGATGCCTTGTTGATTCCGATCGAAGATTGGAAGATCGATTCCCAGCGTCAAGCCAACGGTCGTCTTGCGCTCACCGCGCTCGTTTTCAAACTTCGGACCGATTCGAAAATCGGGATATTGTTTTGAGATTTCCAAATGCAACGCGCGTTCGGCGAGTTCGTATCGCGCTCGCAGCCGTGCCAATTCGGAACTGTTGCAGACCAGCATTTTTTGCAACTCGTCCAAGTTCGGCAACGTCGCCGGCAACGTCTGCAGCATCACGGACGGCAACGTCGAAAAATGCTCCGCGTGAACTCCGATCATCTGTGACAATTCGCCGCGAACGTTAACCAGTTCGCCTTCCGCAACAATCGCTTCCGTCTGAAGTTTAACCTGTTCCAACTCGATCAATCCGGCGTCGAGTTCCGTGGTAAGCCCTGCTTCGATTTGCTTTTTCGTCAGCGCCGTGGACTTCCCAGCTGATTCCGCGAGTTCTTTGCGCGTGTTGATCCGCTGCTGTCCCAACGCAAGGCGCGTGTATCCTTTTCGCAATTCCAGATACAGTTCGCGGTGTTTTGCGGCGGCGTCAATATAGGCCACTTCCGCCGCAGCTTGATTGTATTCATCCTGGCATTGAAGCCGTTTTCCGGTCGGGATCGTGAAGCCCAGCGAGCCGAACGGCTGGTACCGATAAAGGTGGCTCACTTTCGGACCGAAACCATAGAGCGGTCCCGCTTCAAACGTCGGATTGGGAAGTGGCGTTTTGACATTCGCCAACGCTTGAGCCGTATCGTACTCCGCGCGCAATTCTTTGAGCGCCGGGCTGTTGTCTTTCATCAGCGCGACTGCTCGCGGAAACGTAAACGCGCCCGGCGTTGCTTTGGCGGCCACGATGCTGCCGTCCCCAACCACCAGGTCGGGAGACGTGGCGTCCGGCAGATGCCGCTTCTGCTCGACCGACGTTAATATTGCATCAGCCAGCAATGGCCGTTGAGAGTAGCGCTCGCAGCCCGTCAATAACACCATGCACACCGCGACAAGTAAACTCGTTGAACTCACCCGCATAGACCCTCCAATGCAAAAAAACGATGAAACTCTTGTTCTAAATTTGAATGGACGTTTTCGCTCTCAGCCACCTCGGTAAAATCAACGGACCGGCGGAGGAGCATTAAAAAAACGATAATGCGTGACCCTGTCATGCGAAGGCGGTCCGCATATGTCACGCGACGAGGGGACTGGATTTCAGATCAGGTAGGAGTGGGTGAGCTTGAAAATGCTAGAGGGGGGCGGACCTGAATTTTGGCGCAATTCGAAAGCGTTGTGCTGCGCGAAGGGAGCGTTCAACACAACTGCGCTCGCAAAAATCGGCAGAACGAGTTGATGCAGATCGAATGTGGGCGCGCGTTGTGTTTGTCCCGCCAATGAATCGGCCAGAATCTTCACGCAGAATGTGTGATGTGGATGATCTCCTGGAACTGACTCCGGCGCATGTTCGTCGTGACTGTCCGCTTCGTCCGCGTCGTGATACAAATCGTGTGTGTTGCAGACTTGCGAATGCTCGCAATAATGCCCGGCCAGCATCAACAGGCAGTTGTCTGCGGGTATCGTGCCGATACATGCGGCGAGAAGTAAAACGGTGTTGACGATCATGCGTCTGCATTCATAACGCACTGGAAATGATTTGGCAATTGCAATTTTTTCGTGTAATCGTTCAGGGGACGGCTAAAAGCGCGCGCAAAAATTCAGTCGTTCCCAACGGGACTATCAACTCGCACTCAACGAAAACCGGCACTGAAGTGCCGGTCTACCTTCACATTGTCCTGCCGGGACGAAGACCCCTCGAATCCTGCACAACATTTATTTCGTGCTGAACTTGTGCACAGTTGTCTGCTTGTAGGTTTCGCCCGGGCGCAAGACAGTTGTTGGGAAATCCGGGTGGTTTGGGGAATCGGGGAAGTGGTGAGTTTCGAGGCAGAATCCCTGGTGTTTGTTGCAGGCGACTCCGCCGCGCGCCTTCGTATTGCCGTCCATGAAATTGCCCGTGTAGAATTGAACGCCGGGTTCGGTCGTGGAGATGTCCATGACGCGGCCGCTCTTTTTGTCGTAGACCTGCGCACAGGGTTTCAGCACGTTCGCGTCGCCGTTGAGCACCCAGGTGTGATCGTAACCGACCGGGTCGCCACCGGATTGTTGGATGCGTTCACCGATTGCGTGCGGGGTTGTGAAATCGAACGGCGTGCCTTTAACCGGCTGCAGGCCGTTGTTCGGAATGCCGCCCAAATCGACGGGGATGTATTTGTCCGCGAAGAGCGTCACGTCGTGGTCGAGAATGTTTCCGGCTGCGGCACCCGCGAGATTCCAATAGGTATGGTTGGTGAGATTCAGGACCGTCGGTTTGTCGGTCGTTGCGGAGTACTCGATGGTCAGTTCGTTTTTGTCGTTCAAATAATACGCGACGTGAGCCTTCAGGGTACCGGGGTAACCTTCTTCGCCATCGGCGCTTTCGTAGAAGAAATGAATGCCGGCTTTGTCGTCGTGCTTCTTGCCGGGTTGCGCGCTCCAGACGACTTTGTCGAAACCTTTTGTTCCACCATGGAGATGGTTGACACCGTTGTTTTTGGCCAGTTTGTCGTAGACGACGCCGTCGAGTTTGAATTCACCCTTTGCGATGCGATTGGCGTAGCGGCCAGCAGTTGCTCCGAAGAACGGATTGGACTTTGTGAAATAACCGTCCAGCGTTTCGAAGCCGAGGGTCACGTCGCCGGCTTTCCCGTTTTTGTCTGGAACGTCCAGCGAGACCAACGTCGCGCCGTAGTTCATGATGCGGGCTTTCATGCCGTGGGCGTTTTCGAGCGTAAAAATCGAAACTTCTTTACCGTCCGGTGTCTTGCCGAATGATTCCGATTTGATTGTCACAGTTCCCTCCCCTGCCACGCAGACCGCCGACACAACAGCGCAGAGCGCCATCCCAGAAAAGCTTCGCATCCTCGCATCCTCCGCAGAAAAAGAAATAGCCGCCACGTTTCAAAAGGTGTATCCATACCATACGCCGTAGCTAGGTCCGATGTGGTAAGAATGATGTGTTTAAAGGATTTTATGAAAAGTTTCCCGCACATTTTTGGAGTGATCGCATTCGCCGTGGTGACTGCGATCGGATGCCGCGCGGCGCAGCCGGATGCAGAGGGAGTGAAGTTCTTCGAGCAGAAGATCCGTCCCGCGTTGGCCGAGCGTTGCATCAAGTGCCATGGAGCTGAAAAGCAGAAGGGGCAGTTGCGCCTGGATACGCTTGAAGGCGCGCTTAAAGGGGGCGAGACGAAACCCTCAATTGTTCCCGGCGATCCGGCGAAATCGTTGTTGATCTCGGCTATTGAACACAGCGACCCGGACCTGACGATGCCGCCGAAAGAAGCTAAGATGCCCGAGGGCGATCGCGCGGCTTTCGCTCAGTGGGTGAAGATGGGTGCGCCGTGGCCTGCGAACGTGACGATCGCGCCGATTTCGCTTGCGAAGAAGCACAAGGAAATCACCGCCGCCGACCGTTCGTTCTGGTCGTTTCAGCCCGTGCAGAATCCGCCTGTTCCCAGCATAAAGGACAACGGTTGGGCGAAGAACGACATCGATAAATTCATCTACGAAAAGCTTGCCGCGACCGGATTGGATCCGGCACCGGAAGCGGATCGTCGCACGCTTATTCGGCGCGTGACGTTTGATCTGCATGGCATTCCGCCGACGCCGGAAGAAGTCGATGCGTTTGTTGATGACACGTCGCCGGATGCGTACGAAAAGTTGGTTGATCGTCTGCTTGCGAACTCGCGCTATGGTGAACGCGCGGCGCGGCAGTGGCTTGATCTGGTGCGTTATGGCGACTCCGACGGTTTCCGTCAGGACGCGTATCGGCCGAACACGTGGCCGTACCGCGATTATGTCATTCGATCGATGAACGCAGACAAGCCCTACGATCGCTTCATCGCCGAACAGCTTGCCGGAGATGAAATCGATCCGAAGAATCCCGACGTGTACATTGGCACCGCGTTTCTGCGGCTAAGCTGCTACGAATACAATCAACGCGACGTGCCGCGCGCCTGGAGCGAATACCTCGGCGACATCACGGACGTGTGCGGCGATGTGTTCATGGGTATGAGCATGAGTTGCGCGCATTGCCACGACCACAAATTCGATCCCATTCTGCAGGCGGATTATTACCGGTTGCAGTCGTTCTTCGCGGGGCTTCGCTGGCGGGACGATATGCCCGTCGCTCATCAAAAAGAGGTGGAGGCGTATTCGTCCGCGCTCGAAAAGTGGGAGACGAAAACGCAGGCCTTGCGCGATCAGATTGTTGAAATCGAAAAACCGCATCTTGAAAACGCGAAGCACAGCGCGTTGAAACAATTTGTTCCGGAATTTCAAGAAATGGCAGCAAAACCCGGAGCGGAACGGACGACCTTCGAAAATCAGATCGTCGATTTGATGTACCGGCAAGTGCATGACGAACGCAAGAACATCGACGGCAAGATCAAAAATGCGGAGCGGGAAAAATGGTCGGAGCTGAAGAAGAAGCTGGCGGAATTCGATGCGGAAAAACCCAAGCCGCTGCAGACGGTTCCGATGGCGACGGAGATCGGCGCGAAGGCGGCACCCACCGTGATTCAAGGCGACGCGACGAAGACCGAAATCGAGCCGGGATTTTTGACGTTGCTGGAACCGAAAAAGGCGGACATTTTGCCGTCCAAGAATCCGAACACCACGGGGCGGCGCACGACGCTGGCGGCATGGCTGGGGCGGGCGGACAATCCGTTGACGTCGCGCGTGATGGTCAACCGCTTGTGGCAATATCGTTTTGGCCGGGGTCTGGTTGCGACGTCGAGCGACTTTGGAAAACTCGGCGAAAAACCGACGCACCCAGAACTGCTCGACTGGCTCGCCACGCGGTTTGTAAAAAACGGGTGGAGCTTAAAGGAGATGAATCGCGAGTTGCTGCGTTCAGCGACGTATCGACAGGCTTCGGCGCGACCGATGCCGGAGGTCGCGAAACTGAAGGACCCCGAGAATCGACTGTTGTGGCGCATCAACGCGCGTCGCCTGGACGCTCAGGAGATTCGCGACGCGATGCTGGTCGTGAGCGGCGAATTGGATTCGAAGAGCGGCGGAGCGCCGGCTGATTTCACGTCGCCCAGTCGTGGTGTTTACACGAAGGTGTTGCGCAACACGCACGACGCGGTGCTCGATGCGTTCGATGAACCGGACGGTTTGCTTACCAATCCGATGCGCAATGTCACGACGACCGCAACGCAGTCGCTGCTGATGATCAATGGGCAATGGCCGTTGCAACGCGCGACGGCATTTGCTGCGCGCGTGAAGCAATCGAGTTCCGGCGATCCGGATTCGCTGGTGGACGCCGCGTACCGTCTTGCGTACGG
>JANXLS010000690.1 GCA_025355035.1 Planctomycetota bacterium
CGCTCCGGCAGTCTGAACACTCAGCAAACGCGACGCGATCGGTAACCGCGCATGCGTATCCAGAATCACGCGGCGCGGTTGCCGAATGGATGCTGTTTCAGCCTCATTTTCCAAGCGGACATTCAATGCGGGATCGTCGGCGAGAACCGTTCCAATACCAGCGAGTACAGCGTCGTATTTTCCGCGCATACGGCGAGCATATTCGCGGGAGACGTGGCTGGTGATCCATTTCGAATCCCCGGTCGCAGTGGCGATTTTGCCATCGAGACTCATCGCCCACTTCAGCGCAACCAACGGCGTTTTTGTTCGGACGAATTTAAAAAACGCGGCGTTGATCCGTTGGCATTCCTTTTCGCGGATTCCTTCAATCACGCGAATTCCAGCTGCCCGCAACGCATCGACACCACCGGAGGCGATTGGATTTGGATCGCGTGCCCCCAGCACGACCGTCTCGACTCCAGCTGCTATCACCGCCTGAACACAGGGCGGCGTTTTACCCGTGTGATTGCACGGCTCGAGTGTGCAGAACAGTGTTGCGCCGCGGGCATCGCTCCCGGCATTTCGGAGAGCGATAACCTCCGCGTGTGACCCGCCGAACTTCTCATGCCAACCGCGCCCTATGACCGCGCCGTTCTTGACGACGACAGCACCGACCATCGGATTCGGACTCACCCATCTAGCGCCCATCGCGGCAAGCGCAAGCGCTTCGTCCATCCATCGTTCATGCAATTCAGCCATCGCCGGGTCCCTGAGACGCCACCATGCAAAGCACACTCATCATCGTAATACGAATAGCTTCGCCGGGTGTTGAAAGAATTATAAAAATAATCGTCGCCGGCGCTTGAAATTCCCAACAGATTGGGTATGTTCTTTCCTTCCAAACTGAGCGCCGATTTAGTCGCTCACCACTGCCCTGTCGTCCAATGGTAGGACACCAGACTCTGACTCTGGGTATCTTGGTTCGAATCCAGGCGGGGCAATAGGGTGGTTTTCATAGGGAAAAGAGCGAGCGTAGGTGGCTCGCTTTTTTTGTTTTTCGGCAGAAATTCGTACCAATTTTCCTGACAAATCAGGCGCCTGGGCCGGTAGAATGACACGAGGATAACTCTTTTAAGGAAATGGCTTTTGACTCCTCACCTTGTCGCTCAATTCCCTGAACATTCGCGCAAACTTGTTGACCTACTCAAGCACCGTATCGTCATTATTGACGGCGCAATGGGGACGACGATTCGCACGTACGGGATGAAGGAAGCGGATATTCGCGGCGAGCGGTTTACGTTTGTCGATCCGAAAGTAGGGCTGCTCAACAATGGCGATTTGTTCACGATTACGCAACCGTCGATGATCATGGATATTCATCGCCGCTTTCTTGAGGCCGGTGCGGACATAATCGAGACCAATACATTTGGTGCGACGAGTATTGCCCAGAGCGAGTTTTTTACGCAACATGAAGGGCGGAAGGATTCGGCGTTTTATCAGACGGTGATCGAGAACAAATTCCTCGCCGATCTTGCGTGGGAGATTAACGAAACATCCGCGCGACAATGCCGGGCGATGTGCGATCAGGTCGAAGCGGCGACGGGTAAGCCACGCTTTGTAGCGGGTGCGATTGGGCCGTTGACAGTCTCGCTGTCCAACATGGCCGACGCCAACAATCCCGCGTTTCGAGCGGTCACGTTCGATCAAGTGCGCGAAGTCTACCGGCAGCAAATCCGCGCACTGATCGCCGGGGGATCGGATATTCTGCTCGTCGAAACAATCTTCGATTCGCTCAATGCGAAAGCGGCGCTGGTGGCGGTTCAGGAAGTGTTTGAAGAAGACAAAATTCGGTTGCCGGTCATGATCTCCGCGGCGGTTGGGCGCGGTGGCGAGACGATGATTTCGGCTCAGACTGTCGAAGCGTATTTAAACGCGGTCATGCACGTTCATCCGCTCTCAGTCGGGATGAATTGTTCGATCGGACCGGATTTGATGCGTCCGTTTCTTGAGGAGCTTTCGGAGAAGTGCGCAACATACGTCTCGTCGTATCCGAACGCGGGATTGCCGAACGCTCTGGCTCCGACTGGCTTCGATCTGCTGCCGTGTCACATGGGCGATTTCCTCGGCGAATTCGCGCGTTCCGGGATGGTCAACATTGCGGGGGGATGTTGTGGCAATACGCCCGAGCACATCGCGGCGATTGCCAAAGCGCTCGAAGGTGTCACGCCGCGCGTTCCGAAAACGATTGAGCCGAAACTGCGCTTGAGCGGTTCGCAGCCGTTCACACACAACGAGCGCAACTTCCTGATGATCGGCGAACGCGCGAACGTTACGGGGTCGCCAAAGTTTGCGAAGCTTATTAAAGAGGGGAAGCTTGAAGAAGCCGTCGCGATTGTTCAGCAGCAGGTGGACAATGGCGCGAATGTCATCGACGTCAACATGGAC
>JANXLS010000693.1 GCA_025355035.1 Planctomycetota bacterium
CATCTCGCTCCAAACTCCAATCTATTTCAGCGAAAAGCAACGCAACTTCGTCCCCGTCCGCACCACAAACGTCGTAGGCGAAAGCGGCATCGGCATACTCCAACTTTCGCCCGTCTCGACCGCAGCCGGATACGACGCCAGCACCCGCATCGCCGTGTTTTTAATCGCGACAAACTTCAACTCGCCGTCGTGCAATCGGCACATCAACACATCTCCCCACACAATCAATGCGCAATATTGCCCATCCATTTCAACCCGAGACAGCGTCTTGCCATCGGCAGGATCGATGCACAATAAGTCGCTCGAATTGTGCAAATAAATCCGCCCATTCGCGAACACGGGCGTCGATAAATCCCCGCCCGTTTCGATCCGCCACAATTCCTCACACCCCGTCGCGCCCGGCAAAACCTTCAACGCAACCGTCGCATCGTGACTGGTCAGCAACACGCGATCCTCACCCAGCGAAACAGGCATCGACGAATTGCCATCCGCTCCGCCGGGCAGTTTGAACGCAAACGCCGGCTTGAACCCGTCTCCCTCTTTTTTGAACACAGCCAGTTCATTATAAAGGAGCGTCGAAACGCACGACTGTCCGCCCCATCGCATCGACATAAACGAACTGTATCCCGGCGCGCTGGTTGCATGCTCCCACGCTGTCGTCCCGTCGCTCACTTTCAACGCAATAGCTTTACCGGTCTCTTTGTCACCGATAGGCAGAACAATCGTTTCCCCCACTCGAATCGGCGACGACGCCACGCCATACATTGGCCGGAACTTCTCGCCCTTCCACTCAGCCTGCAAATCGCGCTTCCAAACACGTTTCCCATCCGAAGCGTTAAAGCGATACACCCCACCCGCGATCGAATGAAAGATGATCGAGCCATCCCAAAACACAGCGGGCGTCGCCGCCGGATCGTGCGTCTGCGGTTCGTGTATCTCCGCGATGATCGTTTCCCAAAGTTTCTTCCCGGTCGCCACATCAAACGCTGAAAGCCGCTCCTCCGTCTCCGATCGATGCTGCAAAAACACGAGCGCGCCGTCTGTAATCGGCGAAGAAAACCCCGCGCCTACATTCGCTTCCCAAACCACGTTCAATTTCGTTGGCCAAATCTTCGGCGTTTCAAACGCCACACGTGCGACCCCATCATGTGCCGCGCCGCGCCACGCCGACCAGAAAGAATCCGCCTCCCCGGCGCAAGCGATCGCCACAAAAAAAAGTGTCAGTGCAAAGATGCTTCGTAAACTACTCATGCGTTAACGTCCATTGATAACGGCCAAAAGAGGGTCGTGAGGTTCCGTCGCTTCCTTTTCTTAACACAAAGTTACGCAGTCACGTAGACACAAAGAAAAACAAATCAGAAAGAATGCAATGCACTGCAGTGCAGGTGCTGTTTTCGTGAACGAGAAACACTCACGATCCGAGTTCAAAAAACTTAAACCGTAGACTTTGCTTTCCGCGCCGATATACTGTTGCTTCGATTTCGCGAGAGTGGTGGAACGTGATTTGCATGAAAAGTCAACCGAACGCCACTGAACCTGATAGACGTGTCCCGATCATGCGTCGTATTGGCATGTTTCCGATCCGCGTCTACCAAGTCACTCTGGCGTGGGCGTTGGGTGGGCAGTGCCGGTTTACGCCGAGTTGCTCGCATTACGCTCTGGAAGCAATTGAGAAGCACGGTTTTTTCAAAGGTTGGTGGCTCGCGTTGCGCCGTCTTGCGCGCTGCCAACCGTTATGCAAAGGGGGACACGATCCTGTCCCGCCCGTTTCTCAGCCCATAAAGAAGGAGTAGGACGAACGGTCGTGAACTGAAGCTCATCGCGCCCGCTCGTCGATAAAGTAATTCAATGGCCAAGCCTTCTGAACCCAAAACGTTTGATGCCGTGACGATCCTCGGTCTGGCCGTCGCAGTCGCAATTTTTATCTTCGGCAACATGCAGATCGCCAAGAAGCGCGAGGCCGAACGCGTTGCGTTCGAAAAACAGCAGCAGGAAGACGAAGAGCGCATTCGAGCCAAGCAAGCTCGCGAAGCCGCTGAAAAAGCTAAGACCGACGTCGCGCCCGTCAACGGCAACCCCGGAACACCGAATTCGCCAGGCGCTGACGAGGCCAAGCCCAAACCCAAGCACGCTGAGCCAACGCCCGACATCACCGTAACCGCCGATCAACTCGAAATCGTCTTTCAGTCCAAGGGAGCCGCCGTGAAAAGCGCTCGCTTCCCGAGCGTCGACGTGGACGCCGCCAAGAAAGACAAAAAGGGACTCGAGGTTCTCACCGAAATCGTCGAAGGCAAACGCG
>JANXLS010000729.1 GCA_025355035.1 Planctomycetota bacterium
CCAACCTGAAGAGATTGGCCACGGCGGTGACGATGCGAGCTTGAGTGGGGAAAAAGCCTTGTTGAACACGAGCGATTTCGCGCATGGACGAATCCTTTCGATTCTAAAGTGGAAGGTTATTGAATTTCCGGTTCGGGTGTATGATTGGCGCAAAACCGATTGGGATAGACCGTCAAGCCTTGCGCCACACTTTGGGAGCGCGGGTCATAATAAACAGCGAAGCCGACATCAAACCCGCGCAATGATGCGCCACGCGACCGCGGCATTCCCCCTCGCCGTTTACGTTCATACCGATACCAAACGAATCGGGGCCGCGGTGGCGGGACTTCCCGACTTGCAGCCCGAAGTCCCCGCGACGTCAAATACCACCAAACCGACGGGCCACGGCATAGGTCTTCATTACAGCGTACTCAGCGCGAAAGGAATGGGCGGATCGCTGGCCGCCAGCAGTCCCGGTCCCAATCAAGGTGCGACGGACAATAAACGGTCCAAGCACTTTTTGCGGCGTTCGCACATAATGCGAATTATCGGCAGGCATGCGTCAACCACTTCACACGCCGATTATAATGCAGTCCCGTGCTTACAATTGTCTGTCCCTACTTCACAGTGATCAATTTGTCGTCCTTGGGATTCGCTTCCACGTAAATGTCTTTGTATTCAGAAGTGCCGCCTCCGTGACGGAACATTCCGATTGGACCTGGGACAATTCGCTTTTCGGGGTCCGTGCGTTCGGTGGGATCTGGATGGGTGTAGCGCACGATCTCGACACCGTCTACGGCCGCTCGCATGGTTCCTTTTTCCAGATTACACAGAATTTCTGTCGTGGACCATTTGGCGGAATCCCTGGATCCTTGCACTAAAGTCTCGTGAGGAAGATTGTGGTGTTTGGGTGGCTGGTAACTCCACATGCCCCCGAATGGCGGCATGAACTGGATCCATCCCGCATTGTCGATCTTGGGTTTTGCGGGCTCTTTCGGCCGGTCTCCCCAGAACAAAACGCCCAGATGATCGCCCTTCACGGGATTAATCCGGGCCGTGAAGATAAGACGAAAACTGCCGTAGTCCGTCTTCGTGTACGCAAGGCGGGAAGTGCCCCCGATGCCGCGCATGGCGCCGTCTACAATACTCCACGTTGACGGGTCGGCCTCCCAGCCCTCGAAAGTCTTTCCGTCGAAAATCAATACACAACCACTGTAGGGACCCGCTTTGGGAACAGAGTCCGCCGCCTTGAGGGTTTCGGCGCCGACCAAGGAGAAAGCGCCATTGAGCAACGTGGAGAATAGCAGAATGCTCCCAGCGATTTGGTTCTTCTTCATGATATCCACTTTCATTAAGATAGATCGGCGTTCGCAGCGAGGAGAGACTCCAGGCCCCAGCCAGGGCTGGCGCGGTACTTTGCGGCATTATATTTAGGTTGGTCAAAAATCAAAGTGAGAAGACAAAACGGCATTAATAGGCGCTTGGCTTTATATGAAAAAAATTTATTTCCGCCGCATATTCAGTGTAGTGTTACCAGCTAATCCGCGCCCGAGTTTCGTGGGAACACATATCGAGGGAACGATCTTGAACCGCATCTTCGTCCTGATTACTTTGCTGCTGACCATGATGGCGACGCTTGATGCCGCTGATGCGTCGGTCCTGAGCATCCTGGATCAATTCAGTGCTCTGGATGTACCTGTCACTGGCCCCAATGAAATCCCAGCGAAGCCTTCGCTGGCGGATATCAGCAAAAATGCCTCTGCCAATCCAGTTCCCGCCAATCTCCCGGGTAAAGGGCTGGCCGAGCATCCAATGCTCTATATTGGCGAGGGCTGCAATACGATGTTCCTCGTTAAAGAAGGCAAAGTCATCTGGACCTATTCAACCGGCGCCGGCTGGGAATACGACGATATCTGGCTGCTCAGCAATGGTCATATTCTGTTCTCACGAATGCAGTATGCCGAGGAAATCACGCCTCAGAAAAAAGTCGTGTGGCACCTTGATGCACCCAAAGGGACTGAAATTCACGCCGTGCAACCCATCGGGCTCGATAAAGTACTTGTTCTGCAAAATGGCATTCCGCCAAAATTGATGATTATCAACAAATCAACCAGGACCGTTGAAGTCTCACAGGAACTGACGCCGCCGAGCCCGCTTGGCGCGAACAGTGTTCATGGTCAATTTCGCCGGGGTCGGGTCACCGCCACTGGTACGTATCTCATTTCCTGGTTGAGTTTAAATAAGGTTGTCGAATACGACAAAGATTTTAAACCCATCTGGACATACGACATTTTATCGCCGTGGGCGGCGGTTCGGCTGAAAAATGGCAATACGCTGATCACCAATGAAAAGGACAAACTTACCCGCGAAGTGACTCCAAAAGGCGAGACAGTTTGGGAACATAAGCTTTCGGAATTGCCGCCCGAAATTCCCTTTGCAGGTTATCAAAGCTGCGTTCGCCTGAAGAACGGCAATACTATTCTTTGCGGGAGAGGCAACGGGGGCAAGAGTTGCCAACTTATCGAAATCACTCCCGATAAGAAGGTCACATGGGCTTTGTACGACTGGAAAAACCTCGGTCCCGCGACTGCGATTCAAATCCTGGACGAGGAGGGTACCCCCGAGAAACCAGGCGATCTCGAGCGATAATTCTCAGTTAACGAAACTTCGAGACTTTAGGAACCTGCTGGCAACCAACGCCTGTTCGACATCCTGCACATCACCCTGGCGGCCCCATTCGTTGCCAGGAGGAGCCAAGCCCCTTCGCTGCGGTGTATTACTGAAAATAGGACACGTATTCAACGATCTAATTTTCAAGCCGCCTCGGACCCGGTCAATGCGAAAAGTTTTCGCCACAGTTTTGATTGCCTTGATTTCTTGCACTGTTGCCTTCGCAGTCGGCGCCGAGGACGCTGAGAAGCGCGCTGTCGTGTCGAAGGAGGGCGTTGCTTTTTTCGAGACACATATCCGGCCGGTTCTTGTCGAGCGTTGCTACGGGTGTCATTCGGCACAGGCGAAGAAGCTCAAAGGTAAATTGCTGTTGGATTCCCAGTCCGGCATGGCCAAAGGCGGTGCGAGCGGTGCGGTGCTTGTTCCCGGTGATGTCGACAAGAGCGCGCTCATTGCCGCCCTCCGCTGGACCGATCCCGACACGTCCATGCCGCCGGATAAAAAACTTTCACCGCAGCAGATCGAGAAGTTCGAGCAGTGGGTCAAAATGGGCGCGCCCGACCCGCGCACGGAAGCGCCGAAAGCCGCCGTCGCGAAGGTCATCGATTACGACGCCGGCCGCAAGTGGTGGTCGTTTCAGCCGCTGACGCAATCCGAACCGCACCCCAAGGGCTTCACCTGGCCGCGAACGAAGATCGACTCCTTTATATTGCAGGAACTGGAAGCGAAGCAACTCACCGGGTCGCACGAAGCCGATCCGCGCTCGCTGATCCGCCGCGTCTATCTCGATCTCACCGGCGTCCGCCCGACATTCGAGCAAGTCGAAGCCTTCGCGAAATCTCCGACGGATGAGGCTTACGCAAAGATCGTCGAAGAGCTGCTCGCCTCGCCGCAGTACGGCCAGCGTTGGGGCCGTTACTGGCTCGACGTCGCGCGTTACGGCGAAGACAACCCGACCAACGAAGCCAGCAATCCTGGTTATCAATTCGCCTGGCGCTATCGCGATTGGGTCATTCAGGCGCTCAATAAAGACGTCCCGTACAATCAATTCGTGACGTTGCAGCTCGCCGCCGATCTCGTCCCCGGCGCGCCGCGCAGCGACTTGGCGGCGACCGGTTTTCTCGGCGCCGCTCCCGTCTACCATAAAGACGGCCGCCTCTCGAAGGATGTCGTCGAAAACGTGTACATGGACGAATGGGATGAACGCGTTGACACGATCACGCGCGGCGTGCTGGGGCTGACTGTTGCCTGCGCGCGCTGCCACGATCACAAGTTCGATCCCATCAGCACGAAGGATTATTACTCACTGGCCGGCGTCTTCGCGTCCACCACGCCCGCGCCCCGTCCGGTCGCGGACGTGGACAAAGACACAGAGACGCGTTTCATGGCCGCGTCTCAGCGCATCTTTTATCTCAGCTACCGCGCGAATTTGCTGCGTGACGATCCCGGGAGCAAGCGGCAAGAAGCGCGTAAGAAGGTCGAAGCGTCCGTCGAGGAACTTGCGAAGGTCGAAGACGAGATCGCGTCCTTGCGCGCGAAATATCCAGACCTCGTCAACTATCTCCAGCGCCTCGACCGGCGGCCCAATCCATACAATGACCCCAAGCCCCCGGTGCCTGCTGTTCCTTCGGCCGGCGTGGGAAGTGAAACGTCGCCGGCAGCGAAGCCGCCGGTCGTCGCCAACAACAATAATGGAGGGCGTCGTCGTGGCGGCGGCAACAACACCGATCCGTTTTACAACGCGGTCTATGATGCCGGGCTTTGGGTCAACGGCTCCGATCCCGATTTCACGATGCTCGACATCAAGCCTGGCGAAGCGCGCGACCTGCGCGTGTTGCCCGGCGGCAACGTCGCCAAGCCCGGCGATGTCGCACCACGCGGTTTCCCAAGCGTTCTGGCGAAGGGTGACGCGGCCTTCCACACGAAGGCCTCGGGCCGTTTCGAACTCTCGGAGAAAATCTTTACCGGCGCCGCGCCTCTCGCCGCGCGCGTGATCGTCAACCGCGTCTGGGCCTGGCATTTCGGAAAGCCGCTTGTGGATACGCAGAGCGACTTCGGCGTTCAAGGCGAGAAGCCCACGCATCCCCAATTGCTCGATGATCTAGCCGCGCGTTTCATCGCGAATGGCTGGTCGATCAAGTGGCTGCACCGGGAGATTGTGTTGTCGGCCACGTGGCGGCAAGCCAGCACGCCGCGTGCGGACGCCCTGAAACTCGATCCTGCCAACCGCTTGCTGTGGCGCATGAATCCGCGCCGCCTGGACATCGAAGCCTACCGCGACTGCATCCTGCAAGCCGCCGGTACGCTCGACACGTCACTGGGCGGACCGTCGATCGACCTGGGCCGCGGCAACAGCACGCGTCGTACGGTCTACGCGCGCATTACACGCGGCCGCGTCAGCAACATGCTCGCCCTTTACGGTTTCCCCGAACCGACGATGCACAGTCCCGGCCGCGAGACCACGACCACACCGCTCCAGCAGTTGTTTATCCTGAACAGCCCTTTCATTCAGGATCAGGCCAAGGCGCTGGTTGAACGCGTCGCGAAAGAGACGAACGTTAGCGTGAAAATTCGAGAAATGTACCGCCACGCACTGCGGCGCGATCCCACTGAGCACGAAGTCGATTTAGCGACGAAGTACCTCGAAGCCGGCACCCTGACCGACTACGCGCAAGCCTTGCTTTCCACAAATGAGGTGATCTTCTGGCCATGAATCCAACAATCTCGCGACGTAACTTGCTGGGGACGATTGCCGGTGGCCTGGGCTCCATCGGTCTCGCGGGAGTGTTTGCCGATGAAAAGCCCGCGGCGCCGGGCCTGCATTTTCCCGCCAAAGCCAAACACAACATCCTGCTCTTCCTGCCTGGCGGGCCGTCGCACATGGACATGTTCGACCCCAAGCCTGCGTTAAAGAAGTATGAGGGGCAACGTCCCGACGCGGTGAATGTCCGCACCGAACGCACCACCGGCGGGCTGTATCCCTCGCCGTTTGCATTCAAGAAGTACGGGCGCGGCGGGCTGGACGTCAGCGAACTGCTGCCGAATCTGGCGGCGCTGGCCGATGAGCTCTGCGTCGTGCGATCGATGTATACCTTCAATCCGAC
>JANXLS010000756.1 GCA_025355035.1 Planctomycetota bacterium
CTGTCTTTTGCGCTCTACTATTTATGCGTCATATCCTGACATGAATTCGTTAAAAAAGGTTCGGACCGCTCTCCATGCCCTCACCCGACGATCTCAGCCTGGCCAAACGCGTCGTGGAACAAGGCGTGTGTCAGCAGGCCGAAGTCGACGAATGTCTTGCGGCGCAGCGCAAAGCCGAGCAAAATGGACAACTCGAATTGCTCGGCGATCTGCTCACTCAACGCGGATTTCTGACGAAGTCGCAACTTGCGCGCCTGCTCCAAACCGGTTCGGTCGTTCCTCCGCAAACGGTGCCCAGCACTCTGCGATTGGGACCCTACGAACTGCTGTTGAAGCTCGGTGAAGGCGGCATGGGTGCTGTGTACAAAGCCAACGATACGCGCAACGGAAAAATCGTCGCGATCAAAGTTCTGCCGCGCAGCAAAGCCAGGGACGAAATGTTCGTCAAGCGTTTTGAAATGGAAGCGCGCGCGACATTCGAACTCGACCATCCCAACATTGTCCACGGTTACGACATCGGCAATTCCGATGGCTACCATTATTTGGTGATCGAATTTGTCCAAGGCTATGATCTCTGCGCGCTCCTCGAACAGCGCGGTCGCTTCACTGAAATAGAAGCGCTCAACATTCTCGAACAGATGGCCAAGGCGCTCGATCACATTCACACCGAACACCTTGTCCATCGCGACATCAAGCCCGAGAACATTCTCGTTGGCGAAGATGGCATCGCAAAACTCACCGACATGGGCCTGACCGTCGACGATCCCGCTCACGGGCGTCGCCGCCGGTTGACGCAGGCCGGTATCGCCATGGGTACGCCGTTCTATCTGTCGCCGGAGCAGATCAAAGGCGAGAGCGATGTCGACATCCGTTCCGATATTTACGCGCTCGGCGCAACGACCTACGAAATGATTACCGGTCGGCCGCCCTTTGAAGGCGATACGCCCGCGATCGTGATGTTGAAGCATCTGAACGAATACGTCCCGAGTCCGCACGATCTCGACCGCATCGTCTCGATCAACTTCTGCCACCTGCTTGAACGCATGATGGCCAAGGATCCGTTCCATCGGTATCAGACGCCGTACGAATTGCTTCAGGACGTTCGACGCGTAATCCGCGGAAAGCAGCCGATGGGCATCCGTCCGCCAGCCGGGCGTTCCAGCGTTGCGCGACCGGAGTTGCATCAGCACAGCCGGCGGTTGGAGCCGATCGAATCGAGCGTTGATCCGCGCATAGACCAGAAGGAATCGGCGGCGCATAAAACGGTCGCGCCGTTTGACAAAAATGCGACGAAGCGCTACCAGTCGTCGTATCTCCCATCCGTTGCTGGAACCCAGTCCGGCGCTGGCAGTACGCCGAGTTCGGATATTCTGAAGGAAGTTGAATCGCAAACAGGCGGTATCATAATTCCGATATCGTTCAAACCCAGCCCCGTTCAATCCGGATCGAAGCAACCGGCGGTGAGCGATTTCGCTGATCCTGACGCCACTCCAGCGATTCGCGGTAAAATTCAGGACAAAGTTCGCACCGCGATCACTCACGTCGGAACGAGTGGCCGGACGAACAATTCGCGTAAAAGCACCCATTCGTCGCGACGTATTCGGATGCCTGCGTGGTTTCTGATTGCAGCGCTGATTGTGGGAGCTTTGGCTGGTGCGTTTTTGTTCAAACATCTGACGCCGGATGAAAAAATCAACAGTACGGTTCCCAGCGGATCGGCAAATCCGAAGAGGCAACCTGGGAACGCAAGCCATCCCGCAAACTGATCGCAGTCGAAAATCATCGAGAAGATTGATCCAATGAGTTTGAAACGAACCCTCAAAGAAACGCTGATCCGCCTGCTCGCTCCGTATGGATACACGGTGACGCCGCTGCGCGCCGCGTCGGCTCCCGCACCGGTCGTTGTGACGCCCCCCGTTGTTGCGCCCATCGAGCCCCCGAAGCCGGTCCCGCCGACACCTGCGCTGCCCGTCGAACAAATGGACACCGGCCTCGGTGATATTTTGAAACGCAAACTCGAGTTCAAGACCCTTGTGGACATCGGCGCGTCCGATGGTCGTTGGACAGCGATGGCGCTGCGCCATTTTCCCCAACACAATTATCTGCTGGTCGAGGCGCAGCCCGTCCACGTCCCGGCGCTCGAAAAATTCAAGGCTTCGCAACCCAACGTTCAATTGGCTCTCGCCGCCGCAGGCGAATCGCCCGGAACGATCAACTTCGACGCTACGGATCCGTTCGGAGGCATCGCGTCCGTGCATCCATTCCCGGCGAACAACATCGTCGTGCCCGTGACGACTCTCGACCACGAGATCCGCACCCGCAATCTCGAAGGCCCGTTCCTGATCAAATTCGATACCCACGGCTTCGAAGTTCCTATTTTGAACGGAGCCGCCGAAACGCTCGAACAGACCGCCGTCATCATCATCGAATGCTACAACTTCCGGATCGCGCCGCCGTGTCTTCTCTTCCACGAAATGTGCGCGCTGCTGGAGAAAAAGGGCTTTCGCTGCATCGACCTCATCGATCCGACGCGCCGCCCGCTCGACAACTGTCTGTGGCAGTTGGACCTTGTTTTTGCGCGCAACACCCGCGCTGAATTTTCGCAGCCGCGTTATCAATAAATGGGTTGGTTTAATCGGAGCATCGCCATGCAAAAACGAAAACTCGGTTCGCTCGAAGTTCCCGCGCTCGGGCTGGGCTGTATGGGCATGTCGTGGGCCTATGGACAAGGTGACGACGCCGAGTCGATCCGAGTCCTCCACCGTGCCCTGGATATCGGAATGAATTTCTGGGACACCGCTGAAATCTACGGACCGTTCACGAACGAAGAACTGCTTGGGAAAGCGCTCAAAGGAAAGAACCGCAGCGACGTCCTCATCGCGACTAAATTCGCGTGGAAGATCAGCCTCGACGGTAAACTCCAGGGCGTTGACAGCAGCCCCGCGCACATCAAAGAAACGATCCACGGTTCCCTCAAGCGACTCGGCACCGATTACATCGACCTCTACTACCAACATCGCATCGATCCCAAAACGCCGATCGAAGACACCGTCGGCGCGATGGCAGACCTCGTCAAGGAAGGCAAGGTCCGCGCCATCGGCCTCAGCGAAGTCGGCCCCGCCATCATCCGGCGCGCCCACGCCGTCCATCCCCTGACCGCCGTGCAGACGGAATACTCGATGTGGGAACGCGGCGTCGAACCCAAAGTGCTGCCGACGCTGCGCGAATTGGGCATCGGCTTCGTCGCCTATAGCCCGATCGGTCGCGGTTTCCTGAGCGGGAAAATTGCCGGCATCGATGAACTCGACCCCACCGATTCGCGCCGCAACGGTCCGCGTTTTCAGGGCGAAAACTTTGCCCAAAATTTCAAACTCGTCGACGCCGTCAAAACCATCGCTTCGGCGCACAACGCCACCCCCGCGCAAATCGCCATCGCATGGGTGCTGAAGCAAGGCCTCGACATCGTTCCTATTCCCGGCACAAAACGCCTCAACTATCTCGAGGAAAATGCGCGTGCGGCGGATCTCGTCCTCCCGGATTCCGCCTGGGCGGATTTGAATCGCGTGCTCGCCGATTTCAAAACAGCCGGTCAACGCTATCACGAAGGCGGCATGAAAATGCTGGACGAGGCGGATTAACTGCCCTCTCCGATTCGCCCGTTCGTCGCTCATTCTCGCATTCTCTTTTCCTGGACTCTGTGCTAAAGTCCGTCCCTGTTGTTCAGCTTCTCGAATTGAGTTCACGGAGATTTCGAATCCCTATGCCATTGGTCAGCGAAGCTCAAGTTCTGCAGGCTCTCAAAGCCGTCAACGATCCCGATTTGAACCGCGACATCGTCGCGCTGGGATTCGTCAAAAATGTCAAGATCTGCGATGGCAATGTCGCCTTCGATGTCGAACTCACCACGCCCGCGTGTCCCGTCAAAGACCTCCTGAAACAGCAGGCGCATGACGTCGTCAAGGCCCTCCCAAATGTCACCCAAGTCGAAGTCAAAATGACCGCCCAAACGCGCGGTCGCCCCGTCGGTTCCGCCGATATCTTGAAGGGCGTCAAGAACGTCATCGCCATCGCCTCCGGAAAAGGCGGCGTCGGCAAATCGACCGCCACCACCAACCTCGCCCTCTCGCTCGTCGCCATGGGTGCGAAAGTCGGTATCCTCGACGCCGACGTTTACGGCCCCAGCGTCCCCGGCATGTTGGGCATCACCGAACGCCCGCGCGTCAACCCCGAAGGCAAAGCCATTCCGCCCGAAGCCTACGGCGTCAAAGTCATGTCCGTCGGCATGATGATGGGCGATAGCGACCCCGGCATTTGGCGCGGCCCGATCGTCAGCCGCATCCTCCAGCAATTCCTCGGCGCCGTCGAATGGGGCGAACTCGATTACCTC
>JANXLS010000778.1 GCA_025355035.1 Planctomycetota bacterium
AAGAAGGCCATGCCGCCGCCCTTCTCATTATCCATCGCTTTACGGACGTGGTGTCGCGCATTTTTCAGGAGTCGCACGAAAACCGTTTTAGGCGACGCGCTGGCAGCACTGAAATAACGGTCTACGACAGAAGCATTCACATTGTCGAGCGCTTGTTGTTGAAGGCGCTCCAGCACGGCCATCAATTGCCCCAGCACGTATCCCTCATTGTTGTTATTCGGATCCATGGCGGTCTTCACCTCCTTGTGTTTGTTTCGGTTCAACACGGCCTTGATAATGGCCGCGCGGGCATCGTTGTAATTTTTGGCTTTCCAACCATCGGCCCCCTCATCGTGTTCGTTGCCAATTTCAACGCGATACCGTTCGACCGCGCGCTGGAGCAGATTGTAAGGATAGATTCCGCCTGACAGACCGGCGTGCAGAAATTGCGAGGACAGATGCGCAGGAATGGCTTCCCGCCGCTGCTTCGCGGGCGGAGCCAGCGCTTCGAGCAACAATCCTAACGGAACGACGGGTGGGCGCACTTTGTCTTTTCCCGGAGGAGCAATCCGTTCAATCTCCAGATCGGCAAAATGCTGGCTGAGATTCTTGGCGACATTTTTGACCGTTGTTTCGAACCAATCGCGAACGATCAAACGTCCCTGCGTGCCGGTGAGAGTCAGTGCGTAGAAGGCAGAGGAATCATCAATTGTCTTGGATTTTCCTTTCCAGATTGATTGGTAGAGTTCAGGAACCTGATCGAGGTTGCCGTCCAGCATACCGCCAAAAATTCCTGCGAAAGAGTTCTTGGAATCCGGGCACCAGTAGCAGACAAGGGTGTCGTCTTTAAGAAGTATGTTGCGCCGTTCCAGTGTGAGTTCCGGCTGACTGGGATTCGGCGGAGCGGGATGAACCAGCCGGTTCAACGCCGTCGAACAAGCCTCAGCGGCCTCGCGAGAAATGGTCGCGTTTTCGTTTTTTCCCCAACCGTGAGATTCAAAGGCATTGCTGTTGAAGGAGACCATTCCGATCCCGCTTGTGCTTCCTCCCGGCACTTTTTTGATCATTGGGAACAGCTCGGATGGCGAACAGAAATTTCCGGTGACGAGGCACTGCGCTGAAACCGATGCATCGGATCCAACGCCGCTGCGCAGCGATTTCCAGTATGCCTTTACCGCTGGGCGCTCGGTGACCAATATGTCGACGTCTGGTGCGTATACGAAGGCGAAGAGATCGTTGTTGACGCAATCGGCGCTCAACTCCAATTTGAACTCACCCGACTCGTAACGATCCAGAAATAGCAGTACCGCGTTTACCGCTTCGTCCTTCGTCTGCTCTGCGCATAATTTCACTTTAGCTCGAAACAAATTGAAACGATTGGTCAGCTTGGCGTCGGCACGGGTTTCCACACCGTCTTCCGCTGGGACTTTAGCGAGCACGTATTCTGATTTGTCGTACATAAAAAATGCACGGTCACCGCTGGTTCGACCGCCTTCGCGCGGAACAAGAAACGTTTTGGCCATCGGCTTCGGTTTTTTCTTGCCATCGCTTGGCGGCGCAACTTTAGTGGTCTCGATGCCAATGAATTTGCCGCCCTCACCGACGCGGATCAAATAGGCGATGGGCTTGGGTTCGAAGTCTGGATCAGGCAACAGATTTTCGGATTGCGCCAATTGATAGAGCGCTTGTAAAATCATACCGCCGCTCCTTTCGCTTGCTTCTTTGAAGCTGGCTTCTTTTTGGATTTCGCATCGGGCGAATCGGATGAGCCGGGGAATGATTCGAGTTCGAGCGGAATATCGATCACGCCTTGTTTCATCGTGGCGTGAAAGAATCGAGGGCGGTTGCCGCGTTCATCGTATTCGATGTCCCAAAGCATCAGTCCTAAATCGCGGTCTTCGGGAATAGGTTCGGGCGAGTTGTCGGCGGGTTCAACCGCCGCAGCAAATTCGCGGCATCCGAAATAGGGCTGAGAAAAGTGCTGTCCTTTTGTCAGGCGACGTTGAAACATTTCTACGAATTTCTGTTCGTTGTCCTCCGCGCCCGCCCGTGCGGTCATACTGAAGCAGGCTTCGAAAAGATAGTCCACATCGCGAAGCGCGACCGTGTTGCGTTGTGCGCGATCGTCTTCAATGAAAAACGGACGGATATCGCCGCCATTGATCATCACATTGCGTGCTGGTGCCACGGCCTTTGAATTGACTTCGTTGCGGCGAAATGCAGTGAATTGAACGGGCTTTAAAACACGGATGCCCGTGACGTGCCATTGAATCGCAGGTTTCCACAAGATCGCCTCGAACAGACCTCGTGCTGCGGAAGGCGTAGGCACGGCGTAGGACATTCGCTCCGCTTTGAGTTCTGGACGTGTGAAACAGGCGAGCGGCCCAAACGCACGCAAGCAAAGTGGCTGCGATGTTCTGTTCGACATAAAAATTCCCCATTCTTGTACTGATGATTACACGAACAATTAATTTTTGGTCAGATTTTTTTTTACAAGTAGTCATCAGAATTTTCATATTGATCACATCGCGTCGAATGTACACTTCCTGACTGTAGCTCTTTTAATTTAGAATTTTCCGAAGACAATTCGACGCTTGCGACGGTTACGGGTAGGTTTTCGATCACCTCTTCTTCTTCCTCAATACGAAATGTAACGGTCATTTTGATGCACTTGCGCATGATTTTCTCCTTCGTTGGCCGCTCGATACACCAAAAATACCATTAGACTTAAATGAAGTCAATAAATATTCTGGACTTTTGTCTATACTAGCCTACAATACTGACCTCCCAGAAAAACCTATGGGGGTGGATTGAAACATTTATGTCTATTGGCGTCAGGGCGTTGCAAAGGCCTCCGCTGCACTACGCGGAGGCTAAATTTTATACGATATGCGCGGCAGGATCAGCAAACATTTTTCCAACCTCCACAACCAGCCCATACTCCGGCGTGTAGTGGTCTTTGTGCGTCACCGCCAATGAATAAATTTCCAATCCCGGTCGCACTTCTTCAATGCCCCCAGCCTTTTGAATTGTCTGAAACGCGAATGGCGGGATCTGAACCGTGTATCGCTGCAATTCGCGCATGAGTTCTCGATTGGGGCCTGCTTTACGCAAATTTTCTACGAGCGGGGCGCTGCCCACATATGGGACGATAATGGGCGTGGAGTAATCGTCGATCAATTTGAACTTTTCCGCAACGGTTGCGAAATTGAAGTTTTGACGATCCGTCTGTATTCCACTATCCGACACCGACTGCATGTAAAGTCGCCTGAAATAACTCTCGAAAATGCCGGGGTCGTTCAAATCCAATTGACCGTTATTTTCATTCAACATGGACGTTGTATTTTGCATTCCCGAGAGCGGAACACCCACTGGCCTTCTCTCGGACGCGAAGACGACCAAACGACCCAATTTCCCCTGCGCGTTCAATTCACCTTCGCGGTTGCAGCGCCCAGCGGCTTGAGCGAGACTGTCCAATCCGGTCAGTGCGCGATACACGACGGGGAAACTGAAATCGACGCCCGCTTCCACAAGTGACGTCGCCGCCACGCGACA
>JANXLS010000822.1 GCA_025355035.1 Planctomycetota bacterium
CGCAGTAATCGCGACAGTCTGAGCGCACTTCGTCGTAGTCGGGCAGGCTGACATCGGATTCGCGCCAGGCCATGTAGCAATGATTGGTAAAATCGATCAACAGCGCGCGGACATGGTCCGAAGGGATTTCGTCGAACAACGAATCCCGGATGGAGTACGTGTCGCCGAAGGTGAAGTGCGGAAGATGACAGCGTTCGCTTACGATTTTTTCGAGGAAGCCCGCGTAGCTGGGAATCCATACGCCGTCGCCGTCGTACATGTCGTAGTGGTCGCGGCAGTCTTTGACTTCCAAATCAGGGACTTCGATTTCAACTTCGCCATCGCAGAGTCGGGCCAGCGAGAGCGGGCTCAGAATCAGGAAAGCCATGTGTCAACCTCCCTATTCCCGCTGCGCCGTGACCAATGACATGGCACACGACGCAGCATCGAAGAAAACTTCCTGGGGCAGACCGGACTTGCGCCGACGCCCGGTGCGCTGGTCGTAGTTCCACAGCATGTGGAATGTGGCAAGAAGAGTTGCGGCGGCGAGGAAATTGGTAACCAGCAATTGCGTTTCGCCCTGGGACACGAGGTCTTCGCAGCCAAGCGTGGCGCGGTCGCCGCCGCGTGCCGTTGCAATTTCCGGATGGCGTTCGACGTTCGGAACTGTCAGCGTTTTGCCGGCCGCGCGGAGCAGCACGTGGACGTTACCGTCGTAGCGGTCGTTTCCCGCCGACAGAACGCAGCAGTCGCGAAGTTGAATGGCGCGGCGTTCGATCAAAACACGGGCGGGGTGGTTGTCCACGCAACTGATAACCAGCGTGGAATCATTGACGGCTTCGTGAACATTCTTGCCGGTCACGAAGATATTGTGTTCCCGTAACCGGAGCGCCGGGAAGAGCAGTTTGAAATGCTCGACCAGAGCTTCGGCCTTCGGGAGGCCCAGCGCGCCGGGATCGAATTCCTGACGCTCGGAGTTGGCGGACGAAAAGTGATCGCCATCCCAGATATGGATTTCACCGACGAAATGTTCGGCGTTCAGAAAACGCAGCAGCGGCGGAAGCAGCCACGAGCCGATCCCACCGCAACCAACCACGATGATTGAGCCAAGATTGTGTAACATGGTTTTCTCCAGAATGAAAAGAAAGACTACGGAACAGTTTCAAATTCGGCGAGGTGCTCGCTGATCTCCTCGCGCAAATGCATCAGGTAATCCTTCAGGTCTTCACGATTCTCGAATTCCTGCCCGTAAAAATCCGACCAGGCTCCGAGTTCATCGCGCAGGACGGGCATGGGATTTTCGATTACGG
>JANXLS010000830.1 GCA_025355035.1 Planctomycetota bacterium
CGAAGAAATCGTCCGCGCCGGCAACAAGTACCACTACGGCCTGGAGGCCGGCTCGAAGCCCGAGCTGATGATCGCCCTCAGCATCGATCTGCATCCCGAAGCCCTGGTGCTCTGCAACGGCTACAAGGATTAGTCCTTCATCCGCATGGCCCTGCTGGCCCGCAAGGCCGGACGCAAAGTGGTCATCACCGTCGAGAAGATGACCGAACTGCCGCTGATCCTGAAGGTGGCCAAGGAACTGAAAGTCGAGCCCCTCATCGGCCTGCGCGCCAAACTCAACGCGCAAGGTTCGGGCAAGTGGGAGACCAGCGCCGGGGACCACGCCAAGTTCGGCCTCACCACCCGCGAAATCCTGGATGCCATCGAGGTTCTGGAGAAGCGCGATCTGCTGGACAGCGTCATCGAGCTGCACTTCCACATCGGCAGCCAGATCAGCGCGATCCGCAACATCAAATCCGCGCTCAAAGAAGCCGCCCGCTTTTACGTCGAATTGAAAAAGCTCGGCGCGGGATTGAAGTACCTCGACGTCGGCGGTGGACTTGCCGTCGATTACGATGGCAGCCAGACCAATTTCGACGCGTCGATGAATTACTCGATGCAGGAATACGCCAACGACGTCGTCTTCCAGATCATGGAAGTTTGCGACGAAGATGGCGTCGAGCATCCTCATTTGGTCAGTGAATCCGGGCGCGCACTCTCGGCCCACCACAGCGTCCTGGTCTTCAACGTGCTCGGCGTTTCCGAAACCGGCGGCGGTTGGGATCTCGAAGAAAACGGCGTCGAGTTGCCCGAGGACGTCCCCAACATTTTGTGGAATCTGCGCGACACCTGCCAGACGGTTTCGCGAAAGAATTTCCTCGAAGCCTACCATGACGTCGTGCAGATGCGTGACGAAGCCGTAACCATGTTCAACCTCGGTTACCTGAGTTTGAAACAACGCGCGCTGGCGGAGAAATTGTTCTGGGCCACCTGCCGCCGCGTGTTGAAGATTGTGCGCGGATTGACGCTCGTCCCCGAGGAACTCGACCGCCTCGAGCGCAGCATGGCCGACACCTACTTCTGCAATTTCTCGCTCTTCCAAAGCATGCCCGATCATTGGGCAATCAATCATCTGTTCCCGATCATGCCGATACATCGCCTGAACGAAAAACCCTCCCGGCGCGGCGTCCTCGCCGACATCACCTGCGACAGCGATGGAAAGATCGAGCACTTCATCGATTTGAAGGACGTAAAGAGCGTTCTCGAGTTGCACGCGCTGACGCCCGAACCGTATTATCTCGGCGTGTTTCTCGTCGGCGCCTATCAGGAAATTCTCGGCGACTTGCACAATCTCTTCGGCGACACCAACGCGATTCACGTCTCCGTCGACTCGTCTGTCGGCGGGTACAAAGTCGAGCAGGTCGAGACCGGTGATACGGTCGAAGATGTGCTGCGTTATGTCAGCTACGACAAGAACGAAATGATTCAACGTTTGCGCAACGCGGCCGAAGCGGCGGTGCGCGCCGGGAAGATGTCGATCGAGGAGCTGCGCACGTTCATCACGATGTACCAAAACGGGATGGACGGCTACACGTACATTGAAAAATAATTGAGAGAATGTTTTAAAAGCCGGCTCGTTCGGGAAATGCGGCTGCTAAAACACCCCCTGAGGAGTTAAGCATGGTCCTTTCGCTGTTGCGTTCGCTACGCGGTTTGAGTTTGGGAATCTGGCTCGGTTCGGGCGTGATGACATTCCTCGTCGCGAGCTACGTTTTCTTCGGCGGCTTCATCGATAAGAATACAGCCGGCGACATCATGGCTCCGATTCTGCATGCCGGCGGCATCATGAAAATCGGCTTGGCGGTCGTCGCGTTGGGATCTCATTTCGGTCTCGGCGCTCAAGCGGCGAGTGGACCGAAGGCCAAAAAAATCGGCTCGGCCATGCTGGTGCTGGCAACGTTGTGCGTCTTTGTCGTCGTGCTGTATCTCGAGCCGATGATGCTGCAACTCCGCCCACAATTCCGAAACGATTCCGACCTCAACAACCCAGCCCACCGCGCGTTTGCCAAATTGCACGGAGCGAGCATGGGAACGTCAACGCTCGAAATTCTCTTCATCGCCGTCGCGTTGATCTGCGCCGTAATTTAGAGCTGCAGGACAAATCCGTCTCCTGTTGAGGAGAGGGGCGACGCATGTCCCAGTGAAAAGGGATGCACGGAGTGAGGGAGAGAGCGTGATGCTTTCTCTGTGCGCGAGTCAATAATATGTTCAGCCAGTCCGGATTTCGGAGTTACAGGACGAAGAATGATGTAGTGCTCGGCCACTTCCCCGAGTCTACGATTCGACGCCTTTAACCGTATCGATAACGCGACGATTTGCAGGAGAAAAAAAGATGGCTGACATTAAAGGAAAACCCAGCGACGGCGGCAACAAAAAGATGTTGATGATTGGTCTCGTGTGTCTGCTTTTGGGCATCGCTGGCACGGCGTATGAAATTCTGCGTCCGCGATCGGCCGATGAACTCAAGGAAGAAAAAGAAAACCAAAAAATTCAGGCCGAGATCGAACGCTCCAACAAAAAGAGATCCGCCGCGCCATGATACGTCATCACCTGCCGGTATTGACGTCGTGAAATGCCTATGACGGATCGCCCCCGCAGGATTCTTGAGTCGTTTGAATTGGCTTCGTGTCTCCATCCAGCGCTTTGTTGATCTGCATTACCAATTCGTGAGCATCAATCGGCTTGGTGACGAACCCAACCGATCCAACAAAAGGCGCGTAGGTTCGATACAAATTCGAATCGTACGCCGTCATGAATATAATCGGTATTCTCACGCCATTCATTTGCATGTGTTCGGCGATCCAAAACCCATCGCGATCCGGCATCCGGATGTCCGAGATCAATAGCGCCGGCTTGGCCGATTCCAGCAAAGGCAGCACTTCCTGGTACCCGTTTGCTGAAATAACGGTGTATCCCGCACGCCGAACAATCAGCGAAACCACTTCCAGAATGTCAACGTTATCATCGCAAATGAGGATTGTTTTAGGTTCTTCTGACATCTGCATTCCCTCCCCCATTCATACATTACCACACCGAATGCCAGATTGTGCATAATTCGGGCCATTGCGATTAATATGGCTACTCATCGACCTTCCAAAAGTGCCTCAATCGTTGACTTGAACCACTAGACATTTCAAGTACCGCCCTTGATCGAAACCAGGCGGGGTTGGATGATCGTCGGCCGCGCCGCGCCGCTCCAATATCGATCCGCGTCGATTCGCCGAACGCAACCCCTGAGCGACGGCGCGCTCAAAATCCGTTTCGCTGATATTCCCCGAGCACGAACACGTGAAGAGCACACCGCCCGGAGCCAGCATCCGCAGCGCCTGTGCGTTCAAGTCCCGGTACCCTGAAAGCGCGTGCAGCACTGTGTCCCGGCTGCGCGCAAATTTCGGCGGATCAATCACGATCAACTCGAATTTCCGTCCCGCGTCGCGAAGCATCTTGAACGCTTCCGGCCATTCCGCCGCATACAAATCCGCATCCGCGATTTTGTTCCGATCCAAATTCTCCTTAGCCAGCCCCAACGCTTCTTCGCTTGAATCCACCAGAGTCACACTCTTCGCGCCGCCCTGAGCCGCATGAATCGAAAATCCGCCCGCGTAACAAAACACGTCGAGCACATCGCGCCCCTTCGCAAAATCCGCAAACCGCTGCCGATTTTGGCGTTGATCCAGGTACAACCCAGTCTTCTGTCCGTGCCCCGATCGCAGATCAAACGCATGCTCGTGTCCGTTCACCCGCGCGAATTCGATCCCCTTCGGCTCGCTTCCGCGCAGCGGTCCCGTCTTCGGCAGTTCGAGTTTCTCGATCGCGCGCGTTCGAGCGTCGCTCCGATCCAAAATCCCCTTCGGCTTCAAGCGGTCTTCGAGTACATCGAGAATTGCCTCAATCCTCCGTTCAATCCCGGACGTTCCCGATTGGATCGCCAGATAATCGCCATAGACATCCACAATCAAACCCGGCAGGCCATCGCCTTCCGAATTGATCAACCGAAACGCCGTTGTCGCGCCGTTCGATTTCTTCCCCGCATCCGCCGGCCCAAGCCCCAACACGTCGCAACGCAACGCTAGCGCTTCATCAATCCGCTGCTCGATCAACGCGTGGGTGATCGACTCGTCCTCGCGCGTCAAGAGCCGCACCGCGATCGCCGATCCCGGTGAATAAAACCCGCGCCCCAGAAATGTCCCGCGTTCATCCATCACGCGTACATCGTCCCCCGGGGCCGGCTTTGGCCCGTCCACCCGGGCGATCGCATCCGCGAACACCCACGGGTGTCCCCCATGCAGCGGCTTCGCGTTCCCCTTCTTCAAGCACACGACAGTAATGCGTTCGGATCGCGGTTGAATATTTTGGATGACGCGCTGGGATGGGTTCATGATCTTTCGGGCTCAAAAATGTGTTGCAAAAAAAAGGGAAAGAGCAAATTGCCCTTCCCCTTTCCCTTAATGCATACGGCAGACGGACTACTTCTTATCGGACGTCATCGCTGGTGTCACAACAACCGTCGTCGTGGCCTTCGGTGCGGGCTTGTCTTCACCACAACCAACCAAAGCAACCGTCATGGCCAAAGCCATCGCCGACAATACCAATTTGCGCATGTCTTACCCCTCCTCAAAAAAAATGGTTTTCGTGAATCACGTTCTTTCCACTATAGCGACAAGCGGTCACCTGAGAAGCGCAAATTGCAAAACCTTTTAAAAATTCCACCAAAAAATTATTTCTCAGTAACCTAAGCACATCTACCGCGCGTTTCTCGACTTCATCACCCGCGGAGAATCGGAACCCCGTTATTCACTTTTCCTGCCCCGCGAAAACCATTATAAGAATTCGCTTTTATCATCCGGCCTCACACAACTCTCGTCGAGAACTGTTTCGTTTTGGAGTACCCATGAACCTCGAACACCTCTATATCCAGTGGACCGCGTCGCTCGGCAGTCCCGCGCAGGCGCATCGTCTTGTCGCCGACGCCGGCACGCAATTCCTCGAGCTCAAAGACAACGACATACAGTGGCTGCAAGTCGCCTTAAGCGACCAAAAGCGCAAGCTCTTCGCTGCCGCGTTGCTGGTCAACGCCCCCGCCGTTCCCGAGCAGCTCTACGAACCCATGCTCAAAGCCGCCGTCTATGAACTCAGCCCCGCACGCGTCCAGGCCTTCATGGAGCCGATCGTCAAAGCCTTCACCGTCAAACGCGTCTATCAAAACCTCATCGAGTACATCGAAAAAGGCACAAACTTCGAGCGCGCAGGAGCGATCAACGCGATGCACTGGGTAGGCGAACGCAAGGTCTCCAGTGAATCCGGCCGGCACAAACCCGACATTTCATTAATGTCCCTCGACGACTACCGCCGCATGCTGTACCTCAACACCTTCATCAACAACTCCGATCTCGACCTGCGCCGAAGCATCATCACCTACGTCGACATGGACCCCCTCACCGCCAACGCCCCGATGAAGGAACTCATGGAAAAAGTCGTCAAAATTGCCCGAGCCCATCCCGACGAATACATCTGCCACCGCATCGAAGTCCAACTCGGTCGTACCCCTTCCGCCTATCCGCTCCCCTCTCGCAAACCAATTGACACCACCGAAAACACCCATAAAAAAAGCTGGTGGAAACAAATCTGGAAGTAATCGCCGTTCCCCTCTCCTGTTGGAGAGAGCCTGTTGGGGAGAGAGGGCCGACGCAGGTACCCCTGCGCGGGTTAGGGGAGAGCGTGCGGCAACAGCTGTGCGCAGGTCATTAAAACCAAAACGCCCGATTTCAACACTCCGTCATAGACTGGACGCCGTCCCGAAATTTGTTACCATTTCGCGTACGATGCGGAGCTCAACACTTATGACATTGACGCTGGACAAACAAGTCGCCCTGTACGAAGAAATCGCCGAGCTCAAAAAGCAGCGCAAAGCCATCATGCTCGCCCATTACTATCAGGACGGAGCTATCCAAGAGATCGCCGAAATCACTGGCGATTCCCTCAAGCTTGCGCGCGAAGCCGCCAAAGTCACCGACCCCGTGATCGTCTTCTGCGGCGTCCATTTCATGGCCGAAACCGCCAAGATTCTCAACCCCAAAAAAACCGTCCTGCTCCCCGATCTTACCGCCGGCTGCAGCCTCGCCGATTCATGCCCCGCGCCCGCCTTGAAAAAATTCCAGGACGAACTCCGCGCTCAAGGTATCCGGTTCCAGACCGTCACCTATATCAATTCCACCGCCGCCGTCAAAGCCCTCTCCGACTGGATCGTCACCAGCAGCAACGCCCGCGAAATCATCGACCGCGTCCCCAAGGACTGCCAAATCCTCTTCACCCCCGACCAGCATCTCGGCCGCTTCCTTATGGAAGAAACCAAGCGTCCGTTCATCCTCTGGAAAGGCTCGTGCATGGTCCACGAAGTCTTCTCCGTCGTCGACATGATCCGCCTGAAAAAACAGAACCCGCAGTCCGTCACCATCGCCCATCCCGAATGCCCGCAGAACATGCTTCAAGTCTCCGACTTTGTCGGCGGTACCGAAGCTATGCTCAAATTCGTGGGCGGCAAACCCAACCCCACAACATTCAACGTCGCCACCGAAGTCAACATGATCTGGCAGTTCGAAAAGCGCTTCCCCCAACACACTTTCGTCCCCGTCCCCGGAATCGCCTGCGCCTGCAACGCCTGCCCGCACATGGCCAAGAACACGCTCGAAAACATCCGCAATTGCCTGCGCGACATGACGCCCGAAATCGGCTGGGCTCCCGAATTCAACCAAGCCGAAGCCGTCATCCGCCGCAGTTTGCTCTAACCACTTTTCGGCGCGGCGATGGCCCATGCTCTCGCTTTTTAAAAAAAGGAAATCAAATCTCCATGCGTTTTTTCGTCGTCTGTCGAATCCCCGAAGGAGTGCCGCGCCGGAGCGTCATCAAACTCATCCGTGACGAAGCACGTACCGTTTGGAAGCTCTACGAATCCGGCCTTGTCCGCGAACTCTTCTACCTCGAAAATCTCGAAGGCGCCGCGCTCTCTTGCGAAGCCGCTTCGCTCGAAGAAGTCAAGCAAGGAGTCGAAACCCTCCCCATGATCCGCGACGGTCTCCTCGTCCCCGAATACATCCCCCTCTTCCCCTATACAGGCTTCGGCAAGCTCTTCACCAAAATCGAAAACGAAGCCGACAACGATTGAATTCCTGCGAGCAAAGCGAGCCCCCG
>JANXLS010000834.1 GCA_025355035.1 Planctomycetota bacterium
GGGGTCCTGACCAAAGGGGAAGGCTGGCGTTACATGTTTCTGTTCGGTGCGGTGCCGGCGTTGCTGGTCATTTTCACCGCGCGCTACTTAAAGGAACCCGAGAGTTGGCTGCGCCTGAAAGCGAACGGGCTGCTTCCGAAGGGTGGGATATTCGGGCCGTACGCGGGGTTGCTCAACGAAGCACGCTGGCGGAAGAACCTCATCATTGGTGCGCTGCTTGCATCGACAGGCGTCGTGGGTCTCTGGGCCATCGGGGAGTACGCGGTCGACTTGCAGAAGAGCGTGTTCGCCACACATTACACCGGCGCACTGGTCCAACAGGGGACGTTCACCGCGGAGACGATCACATCTTCGGCGGGCAAGGCCGAGGTAAAACAGTCGGTCGATTGGGCGATCAACTGGGCGTACATGTGGAACATGGCCGGCGCCGGTGTGGGCATGATGCTTTTCACGCGCATTGCGGGTGGCCTGGGTCGGCGCAGCGCGTTCGCCATTGGGTTCACGGCCGCACTGGTGATCACGTTCCTAGTCTATTGGAAGATCGAATCGCCGCCGTCGGCCTACGTGATGATGTTCCTGCTCGGCGCGGCACAACTCTCGGTTTTTGCCGGATTCGCGATCTATCTTCCGGAACTTTTTCCCAGCCGCCTGCGCAGCACGGGCACGAGCTTCTGCTACAACCTCGGGCGCTTCGCCGCCGCCGCTGGAAGCTTTGGGTCAGCGGCGTTGAGTAAATCGCTGTTTGGACATTTACCTGATCCGCTGCCAGCGCGTTACTCGGCAATGACGATGTGCGCAATTTTCGTCGTTGGTTTGGCTACGCTGCCCTTTGCGCCCGAAACCAAGGGCCAGCCTCTTCCCGAGGAATAGCGATGAGGGGTCATTTGTCATTTGTCAATCATGGCGGTGCGTCAATCAATGGTAAAATCTCAAAGCTCAAATGACAAATGATGGTTTCGTTTAATAGCTGGTGAGGCTAAAAATAGCTCCATGAGCATGTTCAAACAAAGCGCCTTGGTTACTGGCGCACGCGTGATCGACAAGGGCATGAGCCTGGCGATTGTGCTCGTGCTGTCACGGCATTTTGGTGAACAGGGGCTCGGTGAGTTCAATTATTTTTTTGCGCTCGCCAGCTTGTTCATGCCATTGATGGACATCAGTTCCGGAATGACGTTGTTGCAGCGCTGGCACGATCGCGATGCGACCGGGCGGCGTTTATTGATGACGCAGTTAGTCATCTTGAAGTTCGGGATGGGAATGCTGGCCCTGCTGCTCGCGTTTTTAAGCGACGCAATCAATACGGGCGGCAACCCGAACGCGTGGGCCGTCTGTGCCGCGTTCATGGCGATTTTCTTCGACGATCTTTCCGAACTCCTGCGCCGCCCCGCGCACGCTCAGGGAAAATACGCGCTCGAAGTTTCCGTGCCGCTCATCAGCCGAATTATTCAACTCATTGGCGTTCTCCTGTATCTGAACAAAATGACGAATGGGTTTCAGGTCATCTACATTTACATGATCGCCAATTCGGTTGAGACGGCGATTTCGTGCTTCGGAACAGCGGGGTGCGCTCCGACCACGCTGAAAGGCGCGAAGTCGAGCGACTGGTGGGACATCCTGAAGAACGGCGCTCCGTTCGCAATGTCCGGCGTCTTCTGCATGGCGGCGCTGCACTTCGACGCCATCATCCTGCGACGCTACAGCTTTGCTGATGTCGGCGCCTACACGGCTGCGACGCGGATCATCATGGTAATGAACGTGTTGAACGGCGGCGTGTGCCACGCTCTTTTTCCGAAGCTGATCAAAGCAAAAGCCGACGGCGACCCGGGACATACGGGGTGGCTGATCAACGGAACGCTGCGCGGATTCATCATTCTCTTCGGCGGAATTTCGATAGGCGGCGCGATCGTCGGCGAGCATTTGATGCAGCTTTTGTACGGCGACAAGTTCGAACAGACCGGAGCGATTTTCCGTTTACTAAGTCCGATCATTTTGCTCTCGGCGTTCTATAGTTTGCTGGGACAGTGCCTCGAAATTTTGGGCGAGCAAGCGAAGGTGATGAAGATTTACGGCATCAGCGCGGTTGTGAATATCGTCGGCAATTTGCTGCTGATTCCTGTGTATGGAATGTATGGTTCAGCATTCGCCACGCTGGTGTCGAGCGCGATCACTGTCGCCTTGTTATTCGTGATGATCTTCAACAACAAGAACGTGATCATGTCGCGATGTGGCATCGGTCGCGCATTTATTTTCCTGGGAATTCTGACGGTGCTATACATCCCGCTTGCACGGTTGACGCCCTGGGCTGCGATCCCGCTGGGCGCATTGATTTTCGCCGGGCTCATGCTGCCGTTCAGACGTTACTGGCTCGCGGGAATGGGGCGATTGGGTGGCGATTCAACACCTGCGGATTGTTAGAGCCAATGGGTCATTAGAGCGTTTTTGTACTATTCCTGCCCCCTGATTAAAACGTTTTAATTTATCTGTACCGGCGTAAGTGTGGATATAATATTCCGGCGTTTCGATTTATTTCGAACTGCACTTCAACCCGGGGAAATCATTATGAAAACTTTGCTGCTGGCCGCATCAATCGGAATCGTTTTACTGATAAGCGCGAAATTTATTGTCGCGGAATTCAAGCGTCCAATGCCGCTGCCTGTTCGCACGGAACTAACACCCGTGACGAACGCCCCGACGACGACTCTTTCGAGCGGACATCCTCAACCCGAAAAAACAACGATCGAGGTAATTCCCGCTCCAGCCCCGCTAGATTTGGCCCCTCCTGTCGTCTCAAATCAGGCGCCGCTTTCTGAAAACGCACCACCGACTGTGCAAATGAATGCACCTGCGACTCCTAAAGTAAAGGTGGCTGCGGATGCAGTGCTGAAGCCGTCTGTTGCTCTTTTGGTTCCAGTGCCGCTGGCGCGAGAGGCGCTCAGTCTCGTGGGCGTCGATTCTGAAGCAGAGGAGGTTTGGCGCATGGCCATCAACGATCCCAACACACCCAAGAATGTTCGCAAGGATCTGATCGAGGATTTAAATGAAGATGGCTTTGTTGACCCGAAACATTTGACGGCAGAAGATGTGCCGTTGATTCTGAGCCGCCTTGAATTGATCGAGCAGATCGCACCGGAGGCATTAGACGAAACCAACAATGCGGCGTTCATGGAAGCCTATAAGGATCTCGTTAACATGCTCAACAAGTTGACGCCACAATGATTCGAATGACTACGCCCGTTTTACAAACGTCAGCGGACCGCGTTCGTTCTTCCCCTTCCCTTTCGGATCAATCCCGCTCAGATACAACGCCGTCGCGTAGATGTCGCCGTGATCGGGAATCCAACTCTTGGGACTCTTCTGTCGGTCCTTGATCAGTATGCCGCTCTTCGGATCGAACGCCGGGTCGAGCGTTCCGTCCGGCATGATCGGGATCGCGAGCAGATTCTTGTCGCCGATAGCTCCGATTTGCGTGTTGCCTTTGACTTTGCCACCCAACAGCGCAGCACTCGTCACCCGCCAGTGCTGCGAAATATCCTGACCGGCGATTTGTTTCTTCTTGTCGTCTTCCGGGATCGGCAACTTTTCGATCGCTTCAACATCGCCCTTAATCGTTCGGCCGAATTCGGATGTCAGTACGATCGTCGTCAGATCGAAAAGACTCTTCCCGGTGTTGCCGTATTCTGTGCTCTTCAAGCAATCGACGAACGCGTGAAGCGGTTTCCAAAGATGGTCGCGCATCATCGTCGTCTGATCTTTCTGCCCTACGGGTTTGCCGCTCTTGTCCCACAGGTTGCTGCGATTGTTGTGCGAATCGAAGTGGCGAATGTCGCGGCTTTCGATGAAGAACGAGCACGACAAGCCAGCCCGCATCAGTTCATACGCCATCATCGCTTGGACGTTCGTGTTCGGAGAAAACTTCGTGCGAGCTTTGTTCCCGTTGACGCTCCGGTACGTGATTAATTCATCCGGCAGCGTGACGCCGAATCGTTCTTTCAGCGCGGAATCGGTGAAGAGTTTCGACAGCATCGGCTTGTCGAGCGACTTGCCTTTGCTCGACAGATTTTCATAAATCGTTCGCGCTGACGCGTAACTTTTGACCGCTTCGATGTGCTCTTCTTTAAGCGTGATCGAATTCGCGCCGCTGAGGAAAGTTTGGATCTGTGAAT
The DNA here is from genome assembly GCA_025355035.1 of Planctomycetota bacterium. Lineage (GTDB taxonomy): Bacteria > Planctomycetota > SZUA-567 > H5-PLA8 > H5-PLA8 > JANXLS01. Next base: position 4,164 of record JANXLS010000834.1, read on the forward strand.
TCACCACATCATTCGACGATGTGTACATGCGCATCAGGAATTGGCGCAGATTGTCCGGCGTCCCGGCATAAATCGTGTGAGCGTGAACGGGGCCCAGCGCGTGGTAGTAACCCTTGCGGCCTGTGTATTGGACTTCGTTCAATTCGCCATCGGAGAGCCAATAGTGCCAACTCAAATTCGGCAGCGCATACGGTTGCCCGTAGACTTCGGCGAAGGCTTGCATGACCGTACGTTCATTGTCTTCACGATCGGCGGTCATTCCGTAATTGTAGTGGCCCAAATGGCAGCGCAGGCGCTCCGCCGAATGCCCGGACCCGGTTTCCATCGAACTGATCACAGACATATCTTTGAAGAGGTCTTTGCCTTCTTCAGCGAGATAACCGTAGCGAATGTTGCCGTGCGACTTGATGTCGTAGCCTTCTTTGCCGAAATTAAGGACGCGATACTTTTCGTCGCTGATGCTTTTCGGAATCCGCGTTTCAGGAAAGATGTTGTTCGGCGTCACGACGGGGCTGAACATGTCGTAACTGTTCCACCCGCCTTCCAGATACCAATAGACAAGAAAGCGCGGTTCCGCCTGGCCAGCAATTTCTTTCGCTTTGGTCGTGAACTTTCCTTCTG
>JANXLS010000838.1 GCA_025355035.1 Planctomycetota bacterium
ACAAAACGCCGAGCCGCCTTTTCGTAGAGGAACGCGCAGCTTTCAACGTCAGCGCAATTTCGGTTGGATGATGGCCGTAATCATCAATCACTCGGACCGGACCACTCTTTTTGATTTCAAAACGGCGACCGACGCGTTCCACATTCTGCAATGCGGTGCGAATCGTGGATTCGCCGATGCCGACGTTCCACGTTGCTGCGATCGCGGCAAGCGCATTCAGGACGTTGTGGATTCCAGGCATCGGGAGGTGAATGTCCTGCCAGACACCGAAAGGTCCCAGAGCGTCAAAGCTCCAGCCCATTCCATCATCGTCCGCGCGAACACTGATTCCACGCAAAACGTTGTGGCCTTGGAATCCATAGCTGATCACCGGGCGGCGGCAGAAGACGCCGGCCATCGAAAGCACGTGCCGAACGCGAACGTCGTCGCCGCAGCCGATCAGCGCGGAGAATGGATCGGTCGTGTCAGTGGAACTCATGAATCGCGTCACGGCGCGCTGGATGTTCTCAACGCTTCCGTAGTTTTCGAGATGGTCATTGTCGATGTTCGTCAGCACCGGAATGCTGGGAACGATTTCGTGAAGCTTGTTGTCCGATTCGTCGGTCTCGATCACGAATTCTTCGCCTTGGCCGATGCGAACATTGCCATTCATTCCGGGACAAATCCCCCCGACGAGCACCGAAGGATCACGCTGCGCCGCGATCAGAATTTGCGCGATCATCCAAGTGGTCGATGTTTTTCCATGTGCGCCCGTCACGCAGATCGCGCGCGTGCCAAGGGCCAACTGCCCCAACATGTTCATGCGTGTACGAACCGTTTTGCGTTCTAATAGCGCCTGCACGAGTTCGGGATGATACGTTTCCACGGCGGCGGTGTGAACGACTTCGTCGCAGTGTGCGACATGGTCTGGCGAATGTCCCGCATCGACGTGAATCTTTTTTGCACGGAGGTTATGAACACACGCGTTTTCGTGGCAATCGCAACCGCTGACAATGCCGCCACGCGCTGCGCAGAGTTCCATCAATGCGCTGACGCCAATTCCGCCTGCGCCCATGAAATGAATGCGACGCCCGACGAAATCGACGGTCGGTTTGCGGTGCGTCCCGGAGCTGGCGATGTTCCACAGGACCGGAACCACGGGAGACGCAGCGAGCACGGGGCCGCGATAGCGCGCGGCTTCGCGGGTGATGGTGTCGACAGTTTCCTCTTCAATTTCCGTAACCATTATTTGCCTCGTTTGATTCCTCACTGCTCTCACTCGGACGTTCACGCGACCCGCGCGGCTGTCTGGTGGTGCTGATTCTGTTGCAACGATTGCGTGTCCGGGGCCAGCTTCGCCGTGCCGTTGCCCAGTTCAATCAAGCGACTGACGATGTCGTAGGCTGCGGTCGGGACGGCAAGTGCGTGTGCGGCGATCGACATTTTTTTCCGGCGCTCCGGTTGCAACACCGCATCCGCAACGCGCTGCGCAACGCGTTCGACCTCTACGTCTTTTTGAAGCAACATCCAGCCCGCGCCGCGTTCACTGTAAATTTTAGCATTCTCGACCTGATGGTTGTCCGCCGCGTGCGGGTACGGAATCAGGATCGACGGCAGGGCGAACGCGGAAATTTCGGCAAGCGTTGTTGCGCCCGCGCGGGCCAGCACGACGTCGGATTGGATGTAAAGATCTTCCATCGCTTCAACGAAACCGACCACGCTGCCGCGAATGTTATTGACCGCGAATGCTTCCTTGCAGCGCGCTTCATCGTCGCGACCGGAGACGAGAATCACGCGGATACCCGGGACGGCCTGTTTGAGCTTCGGCCAAGATTTGATGGCGATGTCGTTGATCGCCTTCGCGCCCTGTGATCCGCCGACGATCAGGAGCGTCGGTTCCGCTGGCGTTTCGCGCAATTGCGTGTTGCGTTGCGCGGAGAGGTTGGCGGCTTCGCGGACTTTTTTGCGGAGCGGGTTACCCCAATGTTTGACGCGCAAAGGACGCGAGAAATGTTTGGCGGATTCGGGAAACTGCGCGCCGATTTCATCCGCGAATGACGCGAGCGAGCGATTCGTCCGGCTCGGTATCGCGTTCTGTTCGAGGATCATGCGCGGGATTTCGATGCCCCAAGATGCAAGCACGGGCAGCGCAGACGCGTAGCCTCCGAGACCGACGACGGCGTCGGGGTTGAAATTTAGGAGGGCTCGGCGCGCGTGAAGATAGCCTTTGCAGCCCAGCCAAACTTTGCGTGCGCCGGCGAGGCTGAAGAAACCTCCTTTAATGGAGGGGAGTAGTTCGTAGCGATAACCGTGGAGCGGCAACACGCGCTCTTCGATTCCGCCGCGCGCGCCCATGAAAAGAACGCTGTGCTCCGGACCCCGCGACAACAATTCTTCGGCGAGCGCAACTCCAGGAAAAAAATGTCCGCCTGTGCCGCCGCCAGCAATAACCAATTTCATTGAATCATCCCCCGATCCCCTTGTCGCTCACAGGCGTTGCGCGGCAGTCCGCCCGCAAAAATTTCGTTCTGCGCGTTGGCGTCGCAACACAATAAAGGAGCCGACAACAGGTACTTTATCGGCAGTTTTCGAGCAGAAAGTTCACACGGAATCGCAAAAATGCTGAGAGAAGAGCGGATTTTTATGAACTGATCGAACGAATCCAATCGCGTGAGTGCGGATTACGCTACAGCGTTTTGGACCAAACGCAGAGTTCCTTTTTTGCGTGGCTTGGCCCCGGCGCTTTGCTGAGCCGCATCGCTGGGCGGATGGGCGGCAACGTTCAAGAGCAATCCGACGGAGGCGAGCAAGAAAATCAACGAGGAGCCGCCGTAGCTGATGAACGGAAGTGCGATGCCCTTCGTCGGCATGGAATGGGTGACGACCGCGATATTGATTGCGGCTTGAAGACCCGTGCAAAGTGTGACGCCCAACGCGATCAACGTGCCGAGCATGTCGGGGGCTCGACGCGCGACGCGCCAGCCTTGTATGACGAAGAGCATGAACAAAGCGACGACGAGGAGCGTCCCGACAAGGCCGAGTTCTTCGCCAATCATCGCGAAGATAAAATCGTTGTGCGCTTCAGGCAAATAGAGGAGCTTGCAATGACCCTGTCCCAATCCCGCGCCCGTTGCCCCGCCGCTCCCAAGAGCGGTCAAGGCTTGCGTGATCTGATAACCGGCTCCGCGTTCGTCCTGGGAACCGTTCAAAAAATCTTCGATGCGTGAACGAATGTATCCGAGCTTTGTGTATGCGACCAAGGCGGTGAGCGGTAGCGCGACGAGTACGGCGGGGATCGCGTAGGTCAATCGAATGCCTCCAACGAATAGCATTGCGCAGAAGACGCAGCCCATCAATCCGGCCGAGCCCATGTCGGGTTCGATCGCAGTTAAAAGGACAGCGCTACCTGCAAGCAGAACGGCCGGGACAAATCCGCGCGAAAAGGTCGAAATGTTGTCGCGCGCCTGAACGATCCATCCGGCAAGTCCGGCGATCATGAGCGGTTTCGCAGCTTCGGATGGTTGAAAAGTGAGAGATGATCCGAGCTTGATCCAGCGGCGCGATCCGTTGATGCAGGCGCTGACGCCCGGGACGAAAACGATTCCAAGTAGAATGAGCGCAGCCGCGATGAACCATTTCCAATGCCGCGCGAGGCGGTGGTAGTCGTAAACACTGGATATGGCGAGTGCGACGCATCCGAGCACGAGGTACATTGTGTGATGCTCGAGATAATACGTCGGCGTGCCCTTTGATTTTTCGGACATCACAAAGCTGGCGCTGTAGACCATCACCATGCCGATGGAC